>NZ_JAKFEF010000020.1:0-43068 GCF_036675785.1 Aromatoleum sp. | reverse complement strand
CGCGACGCGAAATACGAGAAGTTCGACATCAAGCGCGTGCTCGAACGCCTGCTCCTCAAGGGCAGCATCGTCGTCAAGAAAGCCTACTGCGACTGGGAGCGCTACAAGGGCTTCAAGGCGACGATGCACGAGGCGAGCTTCGAGCTGATCGAGATCCCGCACGTGCGCCAGTCCGGCAAGAACTCCGCCGACATCCGCCTCGTCGTCGATGCGCTCGATCTGTGCTACACGAAATCCCACGTCAATACCTTCGTGATCATCAGCGGCGACTCCGATTTTTCGCCGCTGGTGTCGAAGCTGCGCGAGAACGCGAAGCAGGTGATTGGCGTCGGCGTGAAGCAGTCGACGTCCGACCTCCTGATCGCGAACTGTGACGAGTTCATCTTCTACGACGACCTCGTCCGCGAAAGCGAGCGGGCGGCGGCGAAGCAGGACACGCGCGAAGCGCAGCCGGCCGCGAAGCGCTCGCCGGACGAGGAGAAGCGGCGCCGCGAAGAGCAGGAAAAGCGCAAGACGCAGGCCGTCGAACTCGCGGTCGAAACGTTTGACGCGCTCGTCGCCGAACGCGGCGACAGCGGAAAGATCTGGGCCTCGCTGCTGAAAGAGGCGATCAAGCGCCGCCAGCCGGGCTTCAACGAGTCGTATTACGGCTTTCGCGCGTTCGGCAACCTGCTCGAAGAAGCGCAGGCGCGCGGCCTGCTGGATCTCGGCCGGGATGAAAAATCCGGCGCTTACGTTTACCGCCATAACGGAGGCGCGGATGCGGCGGCCGCGGAGACTTCACCCCATCGCGAACCTTCCGCTGCAGTGACGGAGGGAGCCGCCGAGGACGCCGCCGTCCGCTCGGGCAGCCGACGTCGCCGCGGCGGACAGCCGCCGGCGGAGCAGGCCGTCCCGTCCGAACCACCGCCGACCCCGGACATCGAGCCCGCGTTGCAACACGGGCAGCTCCCGGAACCGGACCGGATCAGCGCCGCGCCGGCCGCTTCGACCGAGCGTCCCCACCGTTCCGGGCGCCGCGGGCATGGCCGGAAGCCGGCAACGACCGCGCCGGGCGAGCGGTCGCACCAGCCGGAAACGCCGCCGACCGCCGAAGCCCGCGGTCCCGTTCCAGCCGCCGCTGCGCTGCCTGCCACAGCCCCGGCTACCACTGCGCCGACTGGCATTGCGCCGACTGCCGAAACGCGTACCGTCGCACCACGGGCTATCACCGGGTCCGAACGCCGGCCCGCCGCGGCCATCCCGTCCCCGCCGCCCCGGCCCGTCGGCACCGGCGCGAGCAGGACCGGCGAACAGCCGTCCGCCACCGAAACCGGATCCGCGACAACGCTTGCCGAAGCGCCACCCGCCGAGCAGCCCGCGGCGCGCGACCGTCAGCGTCGCGGTCGCAAACCGGCCGCGTCGAACGCGGAGCACGGGACGGCGCCCGCGGCGTCCCCCGAGCCCGCCGCGAGCGCCCCGGGGGACGCCGGATCCGCCGTGGCCACGGAGGCCGCGACCGCGGAAACGCCCGCGCCGCAACGCAAACCGGCCCGGGCGCGCCGCCCGCGCAAGGCCGAGACGACGCCCGACGAAGGTTAGGACCGTCCGCAACGCTGCAAGCAGGCTGCGGCACCGTCGCGACCGGATTTCCTCGTCCACAGTGTGGCTTTTTTCACCGGTTACATCGGGTCGTAACTGTTAGCCTCATCCCGTCACGCATACCGGCACGGAACCGGGTGCCGGCCTGCGCGCGATCGGGCGGCGGGTTTTTCCTGCGAGTAACGAAATGACCCTGGAGACGACCGCGACGGGGCGGGGGAGCATGTCCAAGTTACCTGGCCGCGGCTTCTGCCGCGTCGCACCGACCGATCTTCGCCTCGGCGAACCGCTGCCGTATGCGGTCTATGACAGCAGCGGAATGCTGCTGCTGAAGGCCGGCTTCGTCATCAATACGCAGAAGCAGCTCGACGTACTGGTCCAGAACGGCAGTTGTCGCGCTGAGGATGCGCCGCGGGCGCGCCCCGCGGCGGCGCTGCCGATCGCGACGGTGAACGAAGAGCACAACACGTTCGAGATTCTCGACCTGCTCAAGATCCGGCTGAAGCGGACGTTCGACCTCTACAAGGCGGGCAGCCTGAACGCCGATTTCGTGCCGCGGATCGAAGGTATCGCGCTGACGATCCAGGAAGCCTGCACGCACGACACCGATTCGGCGCTCGCGAACCTGCATCTCGACTACGACACTTCGTACGCGGTGATTCATCACCTGCAGAGCGCGATCCTGTGCGAACTGATCGGCAAGAAGATGGGCGTCCGGGAGGACTCGCGGCTGCCGCTCATCAAGGCCGGCCTGACTCACGACATCGGCCTAATCGACATCCAGGACGAACTCGACCGGCAGCACACGCCGCTGACGCCGCTGCAGCGCGAGCGCATCACGCGGCACCCGGCCGACAGCGAGTGGATCCTCGCGAGCCTCGGCGCGACCGCGGCCGCGTGGCTCGATCCGGTGCGCCACCATCACGAACGTCTCGACGGCACCGGCTATCCGGACGGCGCGGCCGGCGACGCGATCGGCACGCCGACGCGGGTGCTCGCGATCGCCGACATCTACAGTGCGATGGTGCGCGATCGCCCGTACCGCAAGGCGATGGTGTCGGGCGAGGCGATGCGCAAGCTGATGCTCGAGCAGGGGCAGAAGACCGACAACCGCCTGATCCACATGATGATCAAGGAAATCGGCGTCTTCCCGCCTGGCGCGATCGTACGGCTCGCGAACGGCGAAGTCGCCGTCGTCAAGAAACGCACCGCGAGCAGCGCCAGCCCGCTCGTGTGCGCCTTCATCAAACCGGACGGCATGCCGATGCTCACGCCGCTGCGGCGGGACACCGCCGACGAGAAATTCCGCGTCGAAGGGATCGTCCCGTTCTCGAACTACCGCGGCTCGATCGTCGTCCTCCGCAGTCTGTGGAACCGGCCCTGAGGCCCCGCCCATGCCCCGCTTCGAATGGAAAGCCGAGTATTCGGTCGGCGACGCGATCATCGACGACCAGCATCGCCAAATGCTCGCGATCCTCGATGAACTCGCCGCTGCGCTGCACGGCACCGCGGCGCCGGAAAGCGGCGGGCCGCGCGCGGTTTTCGACGACCTCGCCGCCTACGTGACCGGGCATTTCGCGTACGAGGAACAGCGCATCGCCGACGCGGGCTATCCCGAAAATCTGCTCGTCGCGCACCGCAAGGAGCACAACGCACTGCTGCGCAAGGTGCAGGAATTGGAACAGGTTTTCGAGCAAGGCGACGCGGGGGTGCTCGAAGACCTGATGCCCTTCCTCTACGGCGACTGGCTGATCCATCACATCTGCGAAACCGATCGGGATTACGTGTCGTATCTGGCGGCGACACGGTGACGGTCACCGGCAAGGCGCCCTTGAGCGGCGTGTCGGCCTCCGGGCCCGCCTTCACCCGTCGGCACCCCGGTCTTGCCGAAACCCCGCGGTTTCCGATCCCGTTCAGCCGCAGCGCTCGCGTTCGGGTAAATTGACGGTCCCCGCGACGCCCCACGCTTTCAGTGCGCTTCCCCGCTTCCGTCGCCGGGGATCGACACCCCCGATCGTAGCCGGCTCCGGTTGCGGGCCGAGCCACGCGATCCGGACCAAACGGAGATCGCTCATGACCCTACAGCTCAAAGACCCGGCACTCTTCCGCACCCGCTGCTTCGTCGGCGGGGAATGGGCGGACGCGGACAGCGGCGACACCGTCGCGATCCACAACCCCGCGACCGGCGAGCAGCTCGGCACGATCCCGAAGATGGGCGCCGCCGAGACGCGTCGCGCGATCGAAGCCGCAAACGCCGCGTGGCCCGCCTGGCGCGCGCTCACCGCCGGCGCCCGCTCGCGCGTGCTGCGCAGATGGTTCGAGCTGCTCGTCGAGCATCAGGACGACCTCGCGCTCTTGATGACGAGCGAACAGGGCAAGCCGCTCACCGAAGCGCGCGGCGAAGTCCTTTACGCCGCGTCGTTCATCGAATGGTTCGCGGAGGAAGGCAAGCGCATCTACGGCGACGTGATCCCGGGCCATCAGCCGGACAAGCGCATCGTCGTCACGAAGGAGTCGATCGGCGTGTGCGCCGCGATCACGCCATGGAACTTCCCGCTCGCGATGATCACGCGCAAGGCGGGCCCGGCGCTCGCCGCCGGCTGCACGATGGTGCTGAAGCCGGCGACCCAGACGCCCTATTCGGCGCTCGCGCTCGCGGCGCTCGCCGAGCGCGCCGGCGTGCCGAAAGGCGTCTTCAGCGTCGTCACCGGCTCCGCGGCCGAGATCGGCGGCGAACTGACGTCGAACCCGATCGTGAGGAAGCTGACCTTCACGGGTTCCACGGAAATCGGCGTGAAGCTCGCCGAGCAATGCGCGCCGACCGTCAAGAAGCTGTCGCTCGAACTCGGCGGCAACGCGCCGTTCATCGTCTTCGACGACGCCGACCTCGACGCCGCGGTCGAAGGGGCGCTCGCATCGAAATACCGCAACACCGGCCAGACCTGCGTCTGCGCGAACCGGCTGCTGGTGCAGGACAGCGTCCATGACGCGTTCGCCGAAAAGCTCGCCGCCGCGGTCGCGAAGCTGAAAGTCGGCAACGGCCTCGACGAAGGCGTCACGCAGGGACCGCTGATCGACATGAACGCGGTCGGAAAAGTCGAGGAGCACATCGCCGACGCGCTGTCGAAAGGCGCCCGCGTCGTCACCGGCGGCCGTCGCCACGCGCTCGGCCGCAGCTTCTTCGAGCCGACGATCCTCGCCGACGTGACGCCGGCGATGATCGTCGCGCGCGAGGAGACCTTCGGCCCGGTCGCGCCGCTGTTCCGCTTCAAGGACGAGGCCGACGCGATCCGCATGGCGAACGACACCGAGTTCGGCCTCGCCGCCTACTTCTACACATCGGGGATGAATCGCGTGTGGCGCGTGTCGGCGGCGCTCGAATACGGCATCGTCGGCGTCAACACCGGCATCATCTCGACGGAGGTCGCGCCGTTCGGCGGCATGAAGTCGTCCGGCCTCGGCCGCGAAGGCTCGAAGTACGGCATCGAGGACTACCTCGAGATCAAGTACCTGTGCATGGGCGGGGTCCGGTAGCGCGGACTTCCCCGCGCCGCCGCGACCTAGTCGAGCCCCGCGGCGGCGCGGTATTCCGCCGCCACCTCCAGCAGCCAGTCGCGGAACGCCGCGAGCGCCGCGGTCTCGGCCTTGCGCTCGGGAATGATCAGGTAGTACGCCTTGTTGCTGACCAGCGCATGGTTCAGCGGGACGACGAGCCGGCCGCTGTCGAGTTCGTCGCGGATCAGGAACGGCGGGATCAGCGCGACCCCCATGTCGTGCATTGCCGCCTGCGCGAGCATCGTGAAAAGCTCATGGCGCGCGCCGGTCATGTCGTGCGCGATGCGCATCCCGAGCGACCCGAACCAGTCGCGCCATGCGTAGGGCCGCGTCGTCTGCTGCAGCAGCGGCAGCGCGGCGATCGCGTCGGGCGTCAGCGCCGATGCGCCGCCGAGCAGGCGCGGACTGCACACGGGCACCGGGTTCTCGCGCATCAGGAAGTGCGCTTCGGTGCCCGGCCATCCCGCGTCGCCGAAATAGAGCGCCGCATCGAGTTCGGTCTCGGCGAACAGGAAGGGCCGGCTGCGGTTCGTCAGGTTCACCGTCACGCCCGGGTGGCGTTCGAGAAAGCCCGACAGCCGCGGCAACAGCCAGCGCGTCGCGAACGTCGGCACGACCCCGAGCTCGATCGTCGCACCGAGGCCGTGATGCGCCATTACCGACAGCGTGTCGCGCTCGACCGCGTCGAGCCGCGCGCTGATCTGCCGGCTGTACGACAGCCCGGCTTCGGTCAGCGTCACACCGCGCTTCGTGCGCCGGAAGAGCCGCAGCCCGAGAAAGTCCTCGAGCCCGGCGATCTGGCGGCACACCGCGCTCTGCGTCAGCGACAGCTCTTCGGCGGCGCGCGTGAAACTCTCGTGGCGCGCAGCCAGTTCGAACGCGAGCAGCGCGGTGGTGCTCGGAATCTTGCGGCGCATCGAAAGCTCTCCCGACAAAATGCGTAAATTGCACGAACGCCCGTCGCTCGAGCGCCGGTCCCCAGCGGCACGGCGGGCGGCCACGCCACGCCCGGGGCGCGATCTCGGCGCAACCCGACTCGTCAGCAGGGTTCGCGGCCGCGGCCTGTCCCGCGCACCGCGGGCCTCGTCCACGCCGGATGGTAGACGAGCTTCGACGCGATGTGGCCGACGAAGTGAGTTTATTGCACAGTGCAGGACCGATTTTTCGTTTGTGCCCGCGTCTCGCAGTTCGCTACAGTGCGTCTACCCGAAGCGCCGGCGCGCAGCTCGTGCCGGCCCTCGCATTGAAAATCCGCTGCACCAAGGAGACACCGACATGGCAACGAACCGAGTGACTTTCGACTGGGCCGACCCGCTCCACCTCGACGGACAGCTGACCGAAACCGAACGCCTGGTGCGCGACACGGCGCGCGCGTACAGCCAGGAGCGCCTGCTGCCGCGCGTGCAGGAAGCCTTCCGCCACGAGAAGACCGACCCGGCGATCTTCCGCGAGATGGGTGAACTCGGCCTGCTCGGCCCGACGATTCCCGAGCAGTACGGCGGCTCGGGAATGAACTACGTCAGCTACGGCCTGATCGCGCGCGAAGTCGAGCGCGTCGACTCCGGCTACCGCTCGATGATGAGCGTGCAGTCGTCGCTGGTGATGGTGCCGATCAACGAATTCGGCACTGAAGAGCAGAAGCAGAAGTACCTGCCGAAGCTCGCGACCGGCGAGCTGATCGGCTGCTTCGGCCTGACCGAGCCGAACCACGGTTCCGACCCCGGCAGCATGGTCACGCGCGCGAAGAAGGTCGACGGCGGCTACAGCCTGTCGGGCTCGAAGATGTGGATCACGAACAGCCCGATCGCCGACGTGTTCGTCGTCTGGGCGAAGGACGACGAAGGCCAGATCCGCGGCTTCGTGCTCGAGAAGGGCTGGAAAGGCCTGTCGGCGCCGGCGATCCACGGCAAGGTCGGCCTGCGTGCGTCGATCACCGGCGAAATCGTCATGGACGAAGTGTTCTGCCCGGAAGCGAACGCGTTCCCGACCGTGCGCGGCCTGAAGGGTCCCTTCACGTGCCTGAACTCGGCGCGCTTCGGCATCGCGTGGGGTGCGCTCGGCGCCGCCGAAGCGTGCTACGAGACGGCGCGCCAGTACGTGCTCGACCGCAAGCAGTTCGGCCGCCCGCTCGCCGCGAACCAGCTGATCCAGAAGAAGCTCGCCGACATGCTGACCGAAATCACGCTCGGCCTGCAGGGCTGCCTGCGGCTCGGCCGCCTGAAGGACGAGGGCAACGCGCCGGTCGAGCTGACGTCGATCATGAAGCGCAACTCCTGCGGCAAGTCGCTGGACATCGCCCGGGCCGCGCGCGACATGCTCGGCGGCAACGGCATCTCGGACGAGTTCTGCGTCGCACGCCACTTGGTGAACCTCGAAGTCGTGAATACCTACGAGGGCACGCACGACGTGCACGCGCTGATCCTCGGTCGCGCGATCACCGGCATCGCCGCGTTCTCGAACTGAGCGCGACGCGGCGGGCGGGCAGCCGGGAAATTCGGCCCGGCGCCCGCCCTTCGCGTTAACGTGTCTGCGGGCGCCGGCGGGTCGCTCGCCGCGAGCCGCGCGGCTTCGTTCCGGACGCGGCGTACGCGGCCCGGGCCGCCCTTCGCACGCGCCGCCACGCGGTCTTGCGTCTGGCGCGGCCGCCAGTCCGCTGGCCGTCCCGCCGCGGCGTGCGTCCGCGTCTCCCGTCCGGGGGTGCCCGCCGGCTCCCGGCACCGGCACCGTCACGGCGCGGCATGTCCGACGGTCGGAACGCCTTTCGCTTGTAGAATCCGTCCCTCGCCCGGCACCCGCACGGGCGGAGTTGAGTTCGCGTGCCCGTCGGGCTCGTACACCGCGTCGACGGAGGGTGAATGCGGAAGGGCTGGCTCGCCGTTGCTGTCGGCTTGATTCTTGTCGTCCTTGCGGGCTGCGGCAAACCCGTCGCCTACCCGCTCGCCGTCGGCGTCAACCCGTGGATCGGTTACGACCCGCTCGTGCTCGCGCGCGAACGCGCGCTCGTCGACCCGGCGCAGGTGAAAGTTGTCGAACTTTCATCGAGCTCGCAAATCGTGCGCAACCTGCACAACGGGGTGCTCGATGCCGCGGCACTGTCGCTGGATGAAGCCCTGCGGCTCGCGCACGACGGCGCGGCGATCCGCATCGTCGCCGTTCTCGGCGCCTCTGCCGGCGGCGACGCGGTACTCGTCCGCCCGACGATCACGACGTTGTCGCAACTGAAGGGCAAACGCATCGGCGTCGAACAGAGCGCGGGGGGCGCGCTTGTGCTCGCGCGCCTGCTGCAGGCCGCCGGGCTGAGCCACGACGAGGTGTCGCTGCTGCGGATCGAAGCGTCGCTGCAGGAAGGCGCGCTGCGCGCCGGCTGGATCGATGCGGTCGTCACCTTCGAGCCGACAAAGTCCCGGCTGCAAGCCGAAGGGTATCGGGTCCTTTTCGACAGCACGGAGATGCCCGACGAACTCATCGGCGTGATGGTCGTGCGCACCGCCGCGCTCGCCCAGCGCCCCGACGACGTCGTCGCGTTGCTCGCGGGCTGGGAACGGGGCGTCGAGGCGCTGCTCGCCGCCCCGGCGGCCGCCGCCGGACTGCTCGCGCCCGGCGCGAACCTCGACCCGGAAACATATCTCGCGAGCCTGCAGGGATTGAAGTTCGAGACGCTGGAACACAGCGCCCAGCTGCTTGCGGGCGATCCCGCGCCGCTCGCGAAACGGCATCACGGGCTCGGACGGCTTCTGATGCAGCTCGGCCTGATCCGCAAGCCTCCCGACTGGAGCGCGCTGCTGACGCCGGAGCCGGCGCTTCACGCGTTGCTGTGGCTGGAGGCGCAGCGATGAGGTGCCGACTTTTCCAAGCGCTGCCGGCACATATCCTCGCACCGCTGCTGCTCGCAACCTTCGCGCTCACGACGGCCGCGCTGAATTACTTCCTGCAGCAGAGCGACCTGCGCAACGAGGTCGCGGCCGAGCAGCGCGCGCGGATCACCGAGATCCTGAGCACGGAGGAGTCCCGCCTCGAAGTCCAGTTCGGCCTCGGCAATGCGCTCGAGATCAGCCGGCTCGTCGCCAGCCTGGGCCTGCGTGCCGGCATCACGCACGCGCTGCTCGTCAATTCCGAAGGCATGGTCGTCGCGGCGATGTCGCGGACGCAAATCGGCTGGCCGCTGACCGAAGCGATCGCGTCCGAGCCGCCCGCGATCCGGACCGGAATCCTCGAGATCGCGACGTACGACCCCAAAGGCATCCGGACGGTCCTCTCGGAAGGCGACGAGGACGGCCTGCTCGCGCAGGTCGCCGTCTATCCCGACCACAAGCTGATCGTCCGCGTCGATCTCGGGCCGTCGCTGACCGCGCGCGCCGCCGGCAATCGCTACGAGGTCGTCCGCGAAACGCTGATGATCATTTTCGGCGCGGCCCTCCTCGGGACCTTGCTGCATTTCCTGTGGTTCCGTCGCACGGCCCAGCTCACCGCCGCCGTCACGGCGATCGGCGAAGGGCATCTCGACGTGCGCGCGGGGCTGAGCGGACGCGACGAGCTCGCCCGCATCGGCCTCGCGGTCGACCGCATGGCAGCCGACGTCCAGGCGCGCCAGGCGAAATTGCAGCGCTTGTCGGCCCTGATTGACCGCTCCCCGGTCGTCGCGATCGAGTGGCGCAACACGCCGGGCTGGCCGGTCAGCTTCGTCAGCGAGAGCATCAGTCAGTGGGGCTACACCGTCGAGGAACTGCTTGCCGACGACGTGCTTTATACCGAGCTGATCCACCCCGACGATCTGCCTCAAGTCGAGGCGAGCGTCGCAGCGCGCCTGGCCGGTGGAGGAGACGAATATCGCCACGAATACCGTTTGCGAACGGCGGACGGAAACTGGACGTGGGTCGAAGCCCGGACCTGGCTGAGCAGTGATCCCTATGGCGTCGTCACCGCGTGTCGAGGTGTCCTCGTCGACATCACGAAGCGAAAACGCGCCGAAGACGTGCTGCGCGAGCAGGCCGACCTGTTGAGCCTGTTCTACGACCTGCCGTTCATCGGCATGGCGATCACGTCGCCGATGACGAAGCGATGGCTGAAGACGAACGCCCGGCTGTGCGAAATTCTGGGCTATCCGCGCGAGGAACTGTTCGAAAAGAGCTGGGTGGAAATCACTCATCCTGACGACGTCGAGGGCAGCCTGGCCAATTACGAACGGGCCATGCGTGGCGAGATCGACGGCTACCGCATCGAAAAGCGGTTTCTGCGCAAGGACGGCTCGGTGGTGTTCACGACGCTCGACGCGCGCGCGGTGCGGCGCGACAACGGCGAGGTGGAGTACTTCATTTCCACGGTCCAGGACATCAGTGAATTCAAGCGCATCGAACTCGATCTGCAGCAGCAGAAGGAGCGCCTGGAACGCGCCGAAGCGCACGCGAAGCTCGGGAGCTGGGAATTCGAACTCGACACGCAGCGCGTCTGGTGGTCGCCGCAGCTGTACGTGCTGCTCGGCGCCGACAGCACGCGCGAACGAGCGACCTTCGACACTTTCCTGGAGCACGTCCATCCGGACGACCGCAGCTGCGTCGTCGCCGCGTTCCACGAACTGCTGCACGGCCGAATCGTCGATGTCGCGCCGTTCCGCAGCAGCCCCGAACATACGGCGCTCAGTTGGTGGTTCTCGACCGTCGCCGTCGAAACCGACAGCGACGGGGCGCCGCGCAAGGTGTCGGGCACGCTGCTCGACGTCACGGCGCTCAAACACGGTGAGGAAGCGCTGCGCCGGCTCAACGCGGATCTCGAAACCCGCGTCGCCGAGCGCACGCAGCAGCTCGAAGACGCCAACCGGGAGCTCGCATCCTTTTCGTACGCGGTGTCGCACGACCTCAAGGGGCCGTTGCGCGGCATCGACGGCTACAGCCAGATCCTCCTCGAGGACCACCGCGAGCGGCTCGACGACGAAGGGCGGCGATTGCTCGCGAACGTCCGCCGCGGCGTCGCGCAAATGCACGAGCTGATCGAAGACCTGCTCGCCTATTCGCGCATCGAACGCCGCCCGCTCGACAGCTCCGTCGTCGCGGTGCCGGAACTCGTGCACGAAGTGCTCGACGGCCTCGCGCACGAAATCGCCGCGAACGGCAGCGACGTGAAAGTCGAGATTCCCCCGCTCGAACTCTCGCTCGATCGCAACGGCCTCGCCCTCGTGCTGCGCAACCTCATCGGCAACGCGCTGAAGTTCAGCGGCAACGCCGCGCCGCCGCGGATCGAGATCGGCGCAGACCTCGACGACAGGCGCGCCCGCCTCTGGGTGCGCGACAACGGGATCGGATTCGACATGAAGTACCATGACCGCATCTTCGATATCTTCCAGCGGCTGCACCGTGCGGAAGACTATCCGGGCACCGGCGTCGGCCTCGCGCTGGTCCGCAAGGCGATGCAGCGCATGGGCGGGACCGTGTGGGCGGAAAGCGAACCCGGACGAGGATCGACGTTCTTTCTGGAATTTCCCCGATGACGACAGCGACCCCGAGTCTGATCCTGCTCGTCGAGAACGAGGCGGTTGACCTCGACCTCGCGCTGCGGGCCTTCGCGCGCCGCAGCAACGCGAACCGGATCGACGTCGCCCGCGACGGCGAGGAAGCGCTCGCGTTCATCGCGCGCTGGGAGAACGGCCACCCGCTCCCCGCGGTGATCCTCCTCGACATCAACCTGCCGCGGGTCGGCGGTCTCGACGTGCTGCGCCAGCTGAAGGCGCACCCCCGCTTCCGGCGCATACCCGTCGTCATGCTGACGTCGTCGGCGCACGAATGCGACGTGACGTCCGCGTACGACCTGGGCGCGAATTCCTACCTCGTCAAACCGCTCGATTTCGCGAAATTCGTCGATGTCGCCGAACACATCGAGCGGTACTGGTGCCAGTTGAACGAGGCTTCGGGCTAAAACCATGCACATCCTCTACGTCGAGGACTCCGATGCCGACGCGGACCTGACGCGCCGTGCGCTCGCGCGCGCCGCGCCGGACATCACGATCGAAATCGCGAACACGCTCGCCGCCGCGTCGCAGCGGCTTGCCGGCGAAACCCGCTTCGACCTCGTCCTCTCCGACCTGAACCTGCCCGACGGCAGCGGCCTCGACCTGCTGTCCCACGTCCGCATGGAGCAACGCCCGCTCGCGTTCGTACTGCTGACCGGCTCCGGCGACCAGGACGCGGCCCTCGCGGCGCTGAAGGCGGGTGCCGACGACTACCAGGCCAAGCGCAGCGACTACCTCGCGCACCTCCCCGACACCCTGCGCTCGGCCCTCGCCCGGTTCCGCGGCGCGACCCTCGCGCGCGTGCGTCCGCTGCGGGTGCTGTACGCCGACATCGACGCGCGCGACGCCGAGCGCACGCGCCTGCACCTCGCGCAGCACACGCCGCATATCCGTCCGACGATCGTCCGCGACGCCGCCGCGGTGCTGTCGCGGCTGCCCGCCGATGCCACGCCGTGCGCATTCGATGTGCTGTTGCTCGCGCTGCAGCTCGACGGCGACCTCGACGGGCTGGAACTCGCCCGCGTCCTGCGTCACGAACGCCGGCTCGACCTGCCGATCGTGCTGATCGCCGCGCCGGGCAGCGAGGACGCGGTCACCGGCGCGCTGCGCCTCGGCATCGACGATTACCTCACGAAATACGAAGGCTACCTGCACGCGCTGCCGGCGACCCTCGAAAAGGTCCGCGAACGCGCCGGGCTGATCCGCGAGCGGGCGGAGTTGCGCCAGACGAGCAAGCACCTGTCGCATCTGCTGTCGGCGAGCCCGACCATCATTTACACGTCGCGAATTCGCGACGGGGCCTTCGGGCCGGTCTGGGTCAGCGAAAACGTCAGCCGCATCCTCGGCGTCCCGCTCGCCGAAGTGCTGGCTCCCGGCTGGTGGAAAGCGCACGTCCATCCCGACGATCTCGACGTCGCCCTGACGATCCGTGCGAGGCTGCTCGCGAACGGCTTCTGCAACGAGGAATATCGCCTCGTCCGCAACGACGGCGGGGTGTTCTGGATCCGCGACGAGTCGCGCGCGACGCGCGTCGAGGACGGCACCGCGCTCGAAGTCGTCGGCATCTGGACCGAGATCACCGCGCGCAAGCACGAGGAATTGCTGCAGGCCGCGCGCAACGCGGTGCTCGACCGCCTCGTCGCCGGCGATCCGCTGCCGTTGATCCTCGACGACGTCGCGCGCCGGCTCGAACAGCTCGTCCCGGAAATGCGCGCGTCGATCCTGCTGCTCGACGAGGCCAGCGGTCGCCTCGTCCATGGCGCCGCGCCGAGCCTGCCCGATTTCTACAACGATGCGGTCGAGGGACTGGAGCCGCGCGAAGGCAACGGCACGTGCGGCACCGCGGTGTTCCGGCGCGAACCGGTGTTCGCCGAGGACGTCCGGTCGGATCCGGGCTGGTCGCAGTACCGCAACGTCGCCGCGCGCGTCGGATTCCGCGCGTGCTGGGCCTTTCCGTTCCACGATGCCGCCGGCGCCGTGCTCGGCACTTTCGGCGTGTATTTCGACCGGCCGCGAAAACGCGATCCGGAGACCGTCGCGCTGCTGGAGGCGTTTTCGGTCATCGTGCAGCTCGCCGTCGGGAAATACCGCGCGAACGCGGCGTTGCGCCAGGCCGCGGCCGTGATCGAGAGCACGCGCGACGGCGTGATGATCACCGACCTCGCGCGCCGCATCGTCCGCGTCAATCGCGCGTGGTGCGAGATCACCGGTTTTTCGCGCGACGAAGTCATCGGCAAGACGCCGCAGCTGCTGAAGTCCGGTCTGCAGGACGACGCGTTCTACCACCGGATGTGGACGAGCGTCGCGCGCACCGGGCACTGGCAGGGCGAAATCTGGAACCGCCGCAAGAACGGCGAACTGTACCCGCAGTGGCTGAGCATCAGCACGGTTTTCATGGAGGAGAACGTCCCGACGCATTACGTCGGCGTGATGACCGACATCAGCGAGCTGAAGCAGTCCGAAGCCCAGCTCGAGCGGCTCGCGCATTACGACCCGCTCACCGACCTGCCGAACCGCCTGCTCGTCCAGCTGAGGCTCACGCACGCGATCGCGCAAGCAGAGCGCCACGGGGCGGGCCTGGGCGTGCTGTTCATCGACCTTGACCGTTTCAACAACATCAACGACAGCCTCGGCCACGAGACCGGCGACGAACTGCTGATCGCGATCTCGTGGCGCCTGCGCACGCGGCTGCGTCCTGAGGATACGATCGCGCGCTGGGGCGGGGACGAATTCCTCGTCATCGTCGAGAACCTCCACAAGCCCGACGAAGCCGCGAGCGTCGCGCAGAACCTCATCGACGTGATGCGCGAGCCTTTTACGCTGGCCGACGGCCCGACCGTCTACGTCGGCGCGAGCATCGGCGTCAGCCTCTTTCCGCAGGACGGAGACAACGCGTCCGAACTCATCCGGCACGCCGACGCGGCGCTGAACCAGGCAAAGACGCAGGGGCGCAACACGTACCGCTTTTTCACCGAAGCGCTGAGCCTCGCCGCGCAGCGCCACCTGGATCTCGACCGGCGCCTGCGCGCGGCGCTCGAACAGCGGTCATTCGAGCTGCATTACCAGCCGCGCATCGACATCGCCGATGGGCGCATCGTCGGCTGCGAAGCGCTGCTGCGCTGGCACGACGCGGAAGAAGGGGACGTGCCGCCCGCCCGTTTCATCCCGTTCGCCGAGGAAAGCGGACTGATCGTGCCGATCGGCGAATGGGTGCTCGACACCGCGTGCCGGCAGGCGCGCGCGTGGCTCGACGCCGGCCTGCCGCCGGTGGTCGTCGCGGTGAACCTGTCCGCGCGCCAGCTGTGGCACGCCGACCTGCCGGACCGCATCGCCGCGACCCTCGCGCGCACCGGCCTGCCGCCGGAGAACCTCGAGCTAGAACTGACCGAAAGCATGATCATGGGCCACGAGGCGCAGGCCGAGCAGCGTCTCCGCCTGCTGAAATCGATGGGCGTCCGGCTCGCGATCGACGACTTCGGCACCGGCTACTCGTCGCTGTCGTATCTGAAGAACCTTCCGATCGAACTGCTGAAGATCGATCAGAGCTTCATCCGCAACCTCCCAGACGACCGCAACGACATGGAAATCACCGCCGGCATCATAGCCCTCGCGCACAAGCTCAAGCTCAAGGTGCTCGCCGAAGGGGTCGAAACCGACGCGCAGCTCGGATTTCTCGTCGAACAGGGCTGCGACGCGTATCAGGGCTACCGCTTCAGCCGTCCGCTGCCGGCGCAGGACTTCGTCCGGTTGTTGACGGACCCGGCGGGCGCCCGGTCGAAGTAAGCGCGGATTCGCCGACGCCGGCAGTCCGCCGGCTTCGGCGCCGCGGCGTTCAGGCGGCCGGCCGCAGTTCGGCGGGCATCGCCCCCGCCGCCGGTGCATCCCCGCCTTTCAGCTCCCCGCCGAGCACTTCGAGCAGCGCCGGCAGCAAGCGGCCGAGCTCGCCGGTCATCAGCGCGAAGCCGGCGTCGAACAGCGCGCGCGCGTCCTCCGCGCCCTGCTCGTCGAGCTTGTCCTTGACGATGTCGAGGAAGTCGAGCCGCTTGATCTCGAGCTTTTCGGTGAGCACGAAGCTGATCCGGTCGTCGAAAGTCAGCGCGAGCCGCGTCGGCAGCTTGCCCGCCTCGAGGTGCCCGCGCACCTCTTCGCCGTCGAGCGCATGGCGCACGTAGCGCACCGCGGCCTTGTCCTCGCTGACCGACCGCAGCTCGCAGTCCTGGTCGATCGTGAACCCGGCCGGCGCTTCACCGCCCGCGAGCCACCCGGCCATCGCGCCCGTCGGCGACAGCTCGGTGCGCACGAGGCCGAGCGGCAGGACGTCGAGCGACTGCCGCAATACCTCCAGAACGTCCTCCGCACGCGCCTGGCTCGGCGCGTCGATGCCTAGCCACCCCCCGGCAGGGTCGATCCACGCGAAGGCCTTGCGGCGCCGTGTAAACGCGCGCGGCAGCAATTCCTGCATCACCTGCTCGCGCAGGTCCTTCATCTGCTTGCGGCCGAGCTTGTAGCCCTGGCGCCCGGCGAGCTCCTCCGCGCGCTCCTCGGCCTCCTGCTTGACGACCGACGACGGGAGCAGCTTCTGCTCCATCCCGAGCGCGATCAGCCACTGGCCGCCGACGCGGTGGACGAGGAATTCGTCCCCCATCGGCGACACCCAGCCGCGGGTTTCCTGATCCTGGCTGCCGCACGGGACGAAACGCTTCTTCGCGAGCTGATCCTCGACGGCATCCGCGCCGACGTCCCAGCCGACGGGAAGGCGATAGAGCTGCAGGTTTTTGAACCACATGGGAATTTTCCGGATTTTCGGGATGACGGGAACCGTCCGCGCGATCGGGGCGCGGGCCGGCGTGACATTCGTTGGCCGCGGCGCTACTGGAAGCGGGTGGACTCGGCGATCATCCGGATCACCCGCACGGTGTCGAGGTCGGACTGATGATAGGCCGACTTCACGTATTCGACGTAGGCCCGGTCGGGGCTCCCGGCGTCGTCGGGAAGCGTCGTCAGGTAGCGGAAGCGCAGCACCAGCTGGCCCGGCGCCGGCTCCTCGATCGCGATCGTCAGGGTGCCGCCGGCATGCGATTCGGTGCGCTCGGACTCGAAGCGGACCGACTCCATCGGCACCAGCGTCACGCGGTCGCGGATCACCGCAGCGCCGAACTTCAGCTCGCGCACGAGCTCCATGTCGCTGCGCTCGACGATCGTGCAGGTCTCGAGCCCCGGCAGGAACGCGCGCGGATCTTCGGCGCGGCACAGCAGCCCGAACCACAGTTCCTCGCGCGTGAGCTCGCCGAGCGCCGGATCGGCGGGGTCGTTGATGACGACCAGATGTTCAAAATTCAATGGTCCGCTCCGTTACGACCCCGGCCGAAGTTTAGCCGTCCGCATCGCGGATATCGATTCGGCAATCCCGCTTTCCGCCGCGACGGCGTCGTGTCCCCCGGCCGTCCGAATGCCGCGCTTCGTCGCCCCGACTCCAGCGCGTGGCCGCCGGACCGATCGGCAGACCGCCTTCCGCGCTTCGGTTAGCATCCGCTCATGCAACTCGAACGAATTCTCCATTCCCAGGGCTTCGGCAGCCGCAAGCTGTGTCGCGCCCTGGTCCGCAGCGGTCGCATCTCGGTGTCCGGACAGCCCATCGACGACCCGTTTTCCGACTTCGCGACGACCGGCCTGGTCTTCGGCGTCGACGGCGAAACTTGGCAATTCCGCGACCAGGCGTATCTGCTGCTCAACAAGCCCGCCGGATACGAGTGCTCGCGCCAGCCGCAGTTCCATCCGTCCGTCTTTGCGCTGTTCCCGGACGCGATCGCCAACCGCGGCGTGCAGTGCGTCGGGCGGCTCGACCAGGACACGACCGGCCTGCTCCTGCTGTCCGATGACGGCCAGTTCATCCACACCTGGAGCTCGGGCAAGAAGCGCATTCCGAAGGTCTACGACGCCGTCGTCCGCCACCCGGTCAGTGATCAGTTGACCGCGGCGCTGCTCTCCGGCGTTCAGCTTCACGACGAACCCGCCCCGATCGCCGCAGCGTCCTGCGAGCAAACGGGGGAGCGGAGTCTACGGCTGACGATCACCGAAGGCAAGTACCACCAAGTGAAACGGATGATCGCGGCGGCCGGAAACCGTGTCGATGCGCTGCACCGCAGCCGCGTCGGCGGCCTCGCGCTTCCCGACGCCCTCGCGCCCGGCCAATGGCGCTGGCTGGAAGACGCGGACCTTGCGCAGCTCGCCGGGTCCGACTTCGACTGAAACACCCATCGCGGCGGCGGTGCCGTTACCGGCGCCCGGTCGCCGCGAGCCGCAGGGTTTGTTCTTCCTGTTTTTTCTTTATTAAATAAATAAAGAAGTAAACAGTGCCAGACTTTCTGTGGATAAGTGCATTTTCGATCATCCGCTCAACGGCTTGGGCGTTGAACAAGGCGGTAGACAGAACCGCGGTTCACCTGTGCGTCGAATGTGGCCGGTTTTTCCGCCAACCGGAATTCGCTGCCTTGTCCCCAGCGAATCCACCTTTTCTCCCCGGACTTGTTCGCCGAAAGAAATTCCGCCGACGTGATTCACTCTGCCGTGGACTGTCGCAACCGCAGCCTGCGGCGTGGTCGGAGACGCCAGCGGCCAGCGGAGCGAAGCCGGGCGAGCAGGATCGGCCGCCGGTTTTGTTCTTCTGTTTTTCTCTTAATTTAAGAGATAAAGAAGTATACAGTGGGCGACTTTCTGTGGATAAGTCCGCTTTCCCCAATCGCTGCAAGCACTTCGTCAAGGGAAAAAGCCGTAGATAAGCCACCGGTTCACTTGTGCATGGAATGTGCCCCGTTTTTCCGCTGACGGTCGTAAACGCCTTTCTCCACAAAGCATTCCCGCCCTTTTCCTGCATTTGTCCACGACCATGAGCGCCTTGCCTGACGATCCGCGATTTGCGTGGGACATTTTCTGCAGGGTTGTGGATAACTTCGGGGATATCGGCGTCACTTGGCGGCTGGCACGAGGCTTTGCGCGCGATCACCACCTCGCGGTGCGGCTGTGGGTAGATGACTGGGAGGCGTTCTCGCGCCTGTGTCCGCGCGCCCGCGGGATGTCGGGCCGGATCGAAATCGACGGCATCGAAGTCCGGCAGTGGGGCGAGCCGTTTCCCGCCGTCGTGCCGGCCGAAAACGTCATCGAGGCTTTCGGTTGCGACCTGCCGCCGGCTTACGTCGCGGCGATGGCGGCCTGCAACCCGAAGCCGGTGTGGATCAACCTCGAATACCTGTCCGCGGAGCCGTGGGTGAGCGAATGTCACCAGCTGAGCTCCCCACACCCGCGGTTGCCGCTGCTCAAGCACTTTTTCTTTCCAGGCTTCGTTGCGGGCACCGGCGGCCTGCTGCGCGAGCCCGGGCTGCTCGCCGCCCGCGACCGCTTCCAGGCCGGTGCCGGTGCGCAAGGCGCATACCTGCGGACGCTCGGCATCGCCCCGGCGCCGGCGGGAGCGCGCGTCGTTTCGCTGTTCGCCTACGAGAACCCGGCCCTCGGCGCGCTGCTCGACGCGTGGGCCGAAAGCGATGAGCCGACGCTGCTGCTCGTGCCGGAAGGACGCGTCGTCGCCGGCGTCGCGCGTCATTTCGGCCTGTCGGCGGCGCCGGCCGGCAGTCGCTTCCAGGACCGTGCGCTCGACGTACGGATCCTGCCCTTCGTCGAGCAGGACGCCTACGACCGCCTCCTGTGGGCGTGCGACGTGAACTTCGTGCGCGGCGAGGACTCCTTCGTCCGCGCGCAGTGGGCCGGCCGGCCGTTTGTCTGGCACATCTATCACCAGGACGAGGAGGCGCACCGGGTGAAGCTCGACGCGTTTCTCGATCTCCACGTGGAAGGGCTCGACCAGCAGGCGTCGGCGGCGCTGCGCGGCTTCTGGCAGGCGTGGAACGGCCGGGGCGACGTGGCGTCGAGCTGGAAGCATTTTTGCGCCGCCCGGCCGCAGCTGCTCGCGCACGAACAGCGCTGGGCGCACACGCTGGCCGCGTCCTCGGAACTCGCCTCGACCCTGGTCCAATTTTCCAAAAACGGCGTATAATTTCGGGTTTTTTTAAGTTTTACGGCCGTTGCCGTAAGCGTTCTATTCCAGGAAACCGCATGAAAACCGCACAGGAACTCCGCTCCGGCAACGTCATCATGGTGGGCAACGACCCGCTCGTGGTGCAGAAGGCCGAATACAACAAGTCCGGCCGCAATTCCGCGGTCGTGAAGATGAAACTCAAGAACCTGCTGACCGGCGCGCCGTCGGAGTCGGTCTACAAGGCCGACGACAAGTTCGAAGTCGTGCAGCTCGACAAGAAGGAAGTCTCGTACTCGTACTTCGCCGATCCGATGTACGTGTTCATGGACGCCGACTACGAGCAGTACGAAGTCGAATCCGAGAACATGACCGACGCGCTGAAGTACCTCGAGGACGGTCTGCAGTGCGAAGTGGTGTTCTACAACGGCAAGGCGATCTCGGTCGACCTGCCGAATTCGGTCGTCCGCGAAGTCATCTATACCGAACCGGCGGTCAAGGGCGACACGTCGGGCAAGGTCATGAAGCCCGCGAAAATCGCCAGCGGTTTCGAGCTGCCGGTGCCGGCCTTCGTCGAGATCGGCGACAAGATCGAAATCGACACGCGCACCGACGAATACAAGAACCGAGTGAAGTAAGCGGTCACCGCCGCCGCCGCATGGGCTCCGAAAGGAGCCCTTTTTTTTTCGGCTGCGTGCGCTGGCGCCTACATCCGGCGCGGTACCGGATATTTCCGGCTGAACGCGGCATAGATGCGGCGGAGGTCCTTCTCGTGACCGAGCTGATCCCGCCTGGCCGCGTCCTCGATCAGCGCACGGTGCATCAGGTGCAGTTGCCAGATCCCGCGCATGTCGGCGAGCAACTGGTTGCCGAGCTGCGCGGCGAGCATCGCCGGCAGGCGCTCGTGCCGGGCGATGACGTCGATGGTGTCGCTGTCGAGGTCGATGAAGTCGAGGCAGTCGGTCAGGCTGAGCATTGTTGTCTCCTCTGAAGTGGACGACGCGCCATTTTGGTGAGGTCCTGCACCACGACGGCGCGGTTCGCTTCGGCGGCTTCCGGTTCCGACGTCGAGAGTCGACGGCCGTGAAGTCTCAAGTATTTGTATTGTCGAACATTTCTTGCCGCTTTGGAACGCTTTCGGCGCCCGATCGGGCGCCGCGGTGAACAACGACGCAAGGGGTGTGCCCTCGAACCGGTCGATGTCCGGGGAACCGGCACGTCGGTCGGCCGGTCCCGCGTATCGAAGCGTCGGGTGCATGCCGCAGTTGCGTGTCGCGGCGGCGAACAGGAACTTCAGCTCGCCGGTGCGTCGCCTCGTCCGCGCCGACGGACCGTTAGAATCTCTCGCCTCCGTCTGATCGTCCCCCCAACCCGAGTCCCCCTCATGTCCGACCGCATCCGCATCTTCGGCGCGCGCCAGAACAATCTGAAGAACCTGACGCTCGACTTCGCGCTGAACGAGATCACGGTCGTCACCGGGGTGTCGGGCTCGGGCAAGTCGTCGCTCGTGTTCGACACGCTGTACGCCGAAGGCCAGCGCCGCTACGTCGAGACCTTCTCGCCGTACGCGCGGCAGTTCCTCGACCGGATGGACAAGCCGCAGGTCGACCGGATCGAAGGCGTGCCCCCGGCGATCGCGATCGACCAGACGAACCCGGTGCGCAGTTCGCGTTCGACGGTCGGCACGATGAGCGAGCTGACCGACCACTTCAAGCTGCTTTACGCGCGCGCGGCGCGCCTGTACTGCCGCGGCTGCGGCCGCGACGTCTGCCGCGACGACCCGGACAGCGTCCACGACGCGCTCGCCGGGCGCTGCGCCGCCGGGGACCCGCGCCTCGTGCTGACGTTCGAAGTGCCCGTCCCGGCCGGTTTCAGCGACGCGGAAATCGCCGAACTCCTCGGCCGCCAGGGTTACACGCGGATTCACGCGCGCGAAACGCTCGCGTCCGGCGACGTGCTGCACGTCGTGCAGGACCGCTTTCGCCTGTCGAACGCCGGGCGGCCTCGCGCGCTCGAAGCGATCGAGACCGCGATGCAGCACGGCCACGGGCGGCTCGCGGTGCGCGCGCAGCGCGACGATGGCGAGTCGGTGTGGCGCTTCAGCCGCGACCTGCACTGCGCCGACTGCGACATCGCCTACGCCGATCCGACGCCCGGCCTGTTCTCGTTCAATTCGCCGGTCGGTGCGTGCGAGACGTGCCGCGGTTTCGGCCGCGTCATCGGTGTCGACTTCTCGCTCGTGATTCCCGACGAGTCGAAAACGCTCGCCGAGGGCGCCGTCAAACCGTGGCAGACCGCCAGCTACCGCGAGTGTCAGGACGACCTCGCGAAGATGGCGAAGAAGTACGGCGTCGCGATGGACATTCCGTTCCGCGACTTGCCGCCCGAGGACCGGCGCTGGGTGCTCGAAGGCGACCCGGAATGGAAGAGCTGGGAGGCCTCGTGGCCGCGCAAGTGGTACGGCGTGAGGCACTTCTTCGACTGGCTCGAGACGAAGGCGTACAAGATGCACATCCGCGTGCTGCTGTCGCGCTACCGCAGCTACACGGAATGCCCGGCGTGCAAGGGCGCACGGCTGAAGCCGGAAGCGCTGCTGTGGCGCCTGGGTGAGCGGAGCGGGTGTCTCCCGGCAGAAGCTGTTCCCGAGAATGTTCAGGCTGCCCCGCAGCAGGCCGCCGACGCGGGGACTTCCGGAGCGAGGCGTCCGCCACGCGTCCAACGAGCCCCGGAAGCCCCGGTGGCGGCGGCGGATTCGCGCCCCGGAACCTCGCCCGCGGAGCGCGCCGGCCCAATTCCACGACCGGATTTGCCTGGCCTCGCGATCCACGAGCTGATGGCGCTGCCGATCGGCCGCGTGCGCGACTTCATCACCGACCTCGACCTGCCGGGCGGCGTCGACGAGGCCGCGGCACTGCTGCTTGGCGAGATCCGCAGCCGCCTCGACTATCTCGCGAACGTCGGTCTCGCGTACCTGACGCTCGACCGCCAGTCGCGCACGCTTTCCGGTGGCGAAGTGCAGCGCATCAACCTGACGACCGCGCTCGGCACTTCGCTCGTCAACACGCTGTTCGTCCTCGACGAGCCGTCGATCGGCCTGCACCCGCGCGACATCGACCGCATCCTCGGCGTCATGACGCGGCTGCGCGACGCGGGCAACACGCTCGTCGTCGTCGAGCACGATCCGCAACTGATGCGCGCCGCGGACCGCCTGCTCGACATCGGCCCGGGCCCCGGCGAGCGCGGCGGCGAAATCGTCGCGTACGCGCCACCCGCCGAACTCGCGGCCGATCCGGCGTCGCTCACCGGCGCCTACCTCGCGGGTCGCAAGCGGGTCGATGCGGGGAGACGGATGCGGACGGTCACCGACGACGTCCCGCTGCTGCGCCTCGTCGGTGCGCGCGAGCACAACCTGCGCGAACTCGACGTCGCGTTTCCGCTCGGCCAGCTCGTCTGCGTCGCCGGCGTGTCCGGATCGGGGAAATCGACGCTGATCCGGGACGTGCTGTACCCGGCGCTCGCGAAGCAGTTCGGCGCCGCGGCCGAGGCGCCGGGCGCGTTCGAGCGGCTCGACGGCATCGAACACCTCGCCGGCGTCGTGATGGTCGACCAGTCGGCGATCGGCAAGAGCGCGCGCTCGAACCCGGTCAGCTACGTCGGTGCGTGGGACGCGGTCCGCGCGCTGTTCGCCGCATTGCCGGACGCGAAGAGCCGCGGCTACACGCCGGGCACATTCAGCTTCAACGCCGGCACCGGGCGCTGCCCGACCTGCAACGGCTCGGGTTTCGAGCATGTCGAGATGCAGTTCCTGTCCGACGTGTATCTGCGCTGTCCGGACTGCGACGGCCGGCGCTACCGCCCGGAAGTGCTGGAGTTGCGCTGGCGCGGCAAGTCGGTGTCGGACGTGCTCGAGCTCACCGTCTCCGAAGCGCTCGCGTTCTTCGCGGACCAGCCGCCGGTGCGCGACGCGCTTGCGCCGCTCGCCGACGTCGGCATCGACTATCTGCGGCTCGGCCAACCGGTGCCGACCTTGTCGGGCGGCGAGGCGCAACGCCTGAAGCTCGCCGGCCACCTCGTCGAAGCCGCGAAACTCGCGGGGAAGAAACCGCGGGCAGGGCGCAGCGATGCGCCGGGACGCCTGCTGTTCCTGTTCGACGAGCCGACGACCGGGCTTCATTTCGAGGACGTCGCGACGCTGCTGCGCGCGTTCGACAAGCTGCTCGACGCCGGCCACGCGCTGATCGTCATCGAACACAACCTGGACGTGCTCCGCGCCGCCGACTGGATCGTCGAGCTCGGCCCCGACGGCGGCGAGGACGGCGGACGGCTCGTCGCCGAAGGGCCGCCGGCGTTCGTCGCCGCGTGCGAAGCGTCGGCGACCGGGCGCGCGCTGCGCGAATACGAGCACGACATCAAAGGAAATAGGGGACAGACCCCGATTTCTCCCGGGAAATCGGGGTCTGTCCCCTATTTCGAGGCCCCCCATTTCGAGGCCGCCGAGCCGGTCGCCCGCTACCGCGCCCTCGCCGCGCCCGCGATCGAGATCCGCCACGCGCGCGAGCACAACCTGAAGAATGTCAGCCTGTCGATCCCGCGCGACCGCTTCACGGTCGTCACCGGCCTGTCCGGGTCCGGCAAATCGACGCTCGCGTTCGACATCGTGTTCGGCGAAGGCCAGCGCCGCTATCTCGAATCGCTGAACGCGTACGCGCGGCAGTTCGTCCAGCCGGCGGCGAAGCCCGACGTCGACGCGCTGTTCGGCATCCCGCCGACGGTCGCGATCGAGCAGCGCACGAGCCGCGGCGGCACGAAGAGCACGGTCGGCACGCTGACCGAAGTGCAGCCCTTCCTGCGCCTGCTGTACGTGAAGCTCGGCACGCAGTTCTGCCCGCAATGCGACGTGCCGGTGTCGCCGCAAAGCTTCGACGCCATCGCCGCGCAGATCCTGCGCGATTTCCGCGGCGCGTCGGTCGAGTTGCTCGCACCGCTGGTGACGAACCGCAAAGGCCTGTACTCCGCGCTCGCGAAATGGGCGAAGGGCAAGGGTTATTCGCAACTGCGCGTCGATGGCGATTACCTGCCGACCGCGAAATGGCCGCGCCTCGACCGCTACAAGGAGCACACGATCGAGCTGCCGGTGGGGATGACGGTCGTCGCGCCCGAGCACGAGACGGTGCTGCGCGCGCACCTCGCCGATGCGCTCGAACATGGCAAGGGCGTCGTCCGCGTGCTCGAGCTCGGCAAGGTCGGCGCGGCGCTGACGACGTTCTCGACGCTGCGCGCCTGCCCGTGCTGCGGCGACAGCTTTCCGGAGCCGGATCCGCGCCTCTTCTCGTACAACGCGAAGCACGGCTGGTGCCCCGCGTGCTACGGCACCGGACTGTCGATCACCGGCCGCGTCGAGGATCCCGATGCGCTCGACGTCGCGGAGCCGGACGATGCGCTCGCCGACGGCGAAGTGTGCGGCGTGTGCAGCGGCGCCCGCCTCAATCCTGTCGCGCGCGCGGTGCGCTTTCGCGGCCTCGGCATCCACGAGCTGTCGGCGCGGCCGGTCGAGGCCGTTGCGGCGTTCTTCGACACGCTGCGGCTCGAAGGCCGCGAGGTCGATATCGCGCGCGACCTCGTCGCCGAGATCCGCGGCCGGCTCGACTTCCTGCAGCAGGTTGGCCTCGCCTACCTCGCGCTCGACCGCGGCGCGCCGACGTTGTCCGGCGGCGAGGCGCAGCGCATCCGCCTCGCTGCGCAGCTCGGCTCGAATCTGCGGGGGGTCTGCTACGTGCTCGACGAGCCGACGATCGGCCTGCACCCGCGCGACAATCGCCTGCTGCTCGATACGTTGGAAGCGCTGCGCGACCGCGGCAACACGCTGCTCGTCGTCGAGCACGACGAGGAGACGATCCGCCGTGCCGACCACGTCATCGACCTCGGTCCCGGCGCCGGCGTGCGGGGCGGCAAGGTCGTCGCGCAGGGCCACCTCGACGACCTCATCGCGTCGCCCGAGTCCGCGACCGGCGCGTACTTGCGCGCGCCGCTGCGGCACCCGCTGCACCCGCGCCGCGCGGTCGAGGACGCCCACCCGTCGATCGTCGTCCGCGACGCGCCGCTGCACAACCTGAAGTCCGTCGACGCGCGCGTGCCGCTCGGACGGCTGACCGTCGTCACCGGCGTGTCCGGCTCGGGCAAATCGACACTCGCGCGCGACGTGATCCACGCGAGCCTGCGTGCGCGGCTCGGCGACCCGGATGCGCAGAAGGCGCGACGCCGCGGCGTGCCGCAGACGAGCGACGCGGCGCCCGTCGGCTGCCGTGCGATCGACGGCTGGGAGGCGGTCGGGCGCGTGCTCGAAGTCGACCAGACGCCGATCGGCAAGACGCCGCGCTCGTGCCCGGCGACCTACGTCGGCTTTTGGGACACGATCCGCAAGCTGTTCGCCGAGACGTTCGAGGCGAAGACGCGCGGCTGGAATGCGTCACGCTTCTCGTTCAACACCGGCGCCGGCCGCTGCCCGGTCTGCGAGGGTCAGGGCCAGACGACGGTCGAAATGAGCTTCCTGCCCGACGTCAAATTGCCATGCGATGCGTGCGGCGGCGCGCGCTTCAATCCGGAGACGCTGACGGTGCGCTGGCGGGAGAAAACGATCTCGGACGTGCTGGCGATGCCGATCGACGAGGCGGTCGAGTTCTTCGCTGCGCATCCCGCTATCGCGCATCCGCTCGCGCTGCTGCAGGACGTCGGGCTCGGCTACCTGACCCTCGGGCAGCCGAGCCCGACCTTGTCGGGCGGGGAAGCGCAGCGGATCAAACTCGTCACCGAACTCGCGAAAGTGCGCGGCCGCGCGGGCGAAGCGGCCGCGAGCGGCGGACGCCCGCTGCCGCCCGAGAAGCACACGCTGTACGTGCTCGACGAGCCGACCGTCGGCCTGCACATGGCCGACGTCGACAAGCTGATCCGCGTGCTGCACCGCCTCGCGGACGCGGGCCACACCGTCCTCGCGATCGAGCACGACCTCGACGTCATGGCCGAGGCCGACTGGCTGATCGACCTCGGACCCGAAGGCGGGGACGGCGGCGGAAGGATCGTCGCGCAGGGGGCCGTGGCCGTGGTCTGCGCTGCCGACGGATCGCATACCGGCCGCATTCTTCGGGAATTTCTCGCGACGCGCGCGGTATAAACCGTGTCATCGGGACGCCGCCCGCGTGGGCGGCGGATGTTGGATCAGGGAGGAAATCCGGGCATGAACGAACACCTCATCCGCGTCTGGGATCTGCCGACGCGCGTCGCGCACTGGTCGGGCGTCGCGCTGTTCGCGGCGGCGATCGTGACCGTGAAGATCGGCGGCAACGCGATGGTATGGCATGGCCGGGTCGGGCTCGCGCTGCTCGGCCTGGTCGTGTTCCGCATCGTCTGGGGCCTCCTCGGCTCGACCTACGCGCGTTTCGCCGACTTCGTGCCGCGGCCGCGCGCGGTCGCCGATTACCTCGCGGGCCGCTGGCGCGGCGTCGGCCACAATCCGCTCGGCGCGCTGTCGGTCCTTGCGCTGCTCGCCCTCGTCGCGTTCCAGTCGTCAGCGGGACTGTTCGCGAACGACGACATCGCGTTCTACGGCCCGCTCGCGACGCTGGTGTCCGACGAGTTCGGCGCGCTCGCGAGCGGCTTGCACCGCCAGGCCGAATGGCTTCTGTACGCGATGGTCGGTCTGCACGTTGCCGCGGTGATGTTCCACGTGCACGTGAAGAAGGACAACCTGATCGTGCCGATGATTACCGGATTGAAGCGCGTGCGCGACCCGGCGATCGACAGTGCGCGCGGCGGCGGCATCCAGGCCTTCGTCGTGGCGCTCGCGATCGCGGTCGCCGCGGTATGGGTTGCCGCGGGCGGCATCCTGCCGCCGCCGGAACCTCCGCCGCCGGTGCCGGGCTGGTGAAGGCAACGCGGCGCCAGGAGAGAGGCGGGACGGGCTTCGCGCGAGAACCGCTGCCCCGGCTCCGGCCCTGCACCCCGACCCGGGTCGTCACGGCGGCGGAGCGGAGGGCGCGAGAGTCCCGCACAGATAGAAATAAGCCGCCCGGACGGGCGGCTGCAGCGCTTGCTCGCGAAGCCGCGGTTCGCGCTTATTCCTCGAGGCGGTACTTGTCGTGGCAGGCTTTGCACGCCTTGCCGACTTCGCCGAACTGCGTCTTGATCGCCGCCTGATCGCCGCTTACGGCGACCTGCTGCAGCTTGTTCGCCTGCTGCACGAAATTCACCGCGATCTTGCCGACTTCGTCCTGCTCCTTGAAGAAATCGGATTTCACGCGGGTTTCCTTCCAGCCCTTGCCCTTGTCGGTGCCCGGTGCGTACAGCGCGCCCATGCCCGAGTTCGCCGTCGCGGCGATCAGGTTGGCGGCCGCGGCGACCTGGTCCTTGTTGTACGGCGCGGTTCCTTCGACGACCTGCGCCTTGATCTTGCCCATGTTCCAGGCCATGAAGCTGTATCCCGACTGGCGATACTTGATCAGGTCTTCGGGTTTCGTCTGCGCCTGCGCCGACGCGCTCGCGGCGAGCGCCAGCGCCGCAAGGCTGACGCTCAGGTGCTTGAGGCTTTTTCTCATTCTCGGTCCCATTGGAAGTTGGTGGAAGGCCGGCAGCCCGCGCGGGCCGTCGCCGGAGATATCTCGGGAAGCTGGAGTTTCGGCGAGATTGGTCACGGGGAAAAGACGGATGTGACCGAGGTCACGAACGGCACGAGTTCGTCGGGCCATGCAATCGGCAGAAAACGAGGGCAGGGGAACGGCATGAGGCTTCCCCGACCCGCGCGGCCCCGCGAGCCGCTCCCAGCCGGGTCACCGGCTCTACGTTTCGGGGTGCCTCGACATCCGGATTCGACGTAGGTCGGCGTGAGCGAAGGCGAATGCCGACGCGAAAAGCGTCCGGAAGCGGCGAGCGCGGCGTCCGCCGCGCTCGACCCGTCAGGCGCCTGTTCAGTCGATCCGCACCGGGACGAAGATGCGCGTGCCGCCGCGCTGCACGAGCAGCGCGAAGCGGTTCCCTGCTTTCTCGAGCAGATTGCGGAACGATGACGCGTTCGTGACCGGCTGGTTGTTCAGCGCGAGGACGACGTCGCCCGGTTGCAGGCCCGCGCGTTCGGCCGGCCCGCTCGCGCGCTCGACGACGATGCCGCCGCGCACGCCGAGCTGCGCGGCCTCCTCGGGCGTCAGCGGCCGCACGACGAGGCCGAGCTTGCCGCCGGCGTCCTCGCCGCCGCCGTTCGGGCCCGCCGGCCCCTCGGCGATCGCCTCGTTGCTCATCTCGCCGAGCGTCGCGGTCAAGCTGCGGCTGCGACCGTCGCGCCACACTTCGAGCTTGACGGCGGTGCCGGGCCGCTTGTCGCCAATGATGCGCGGGAGGTCGGCCGAGTCCTTGACCTTCGTCCCGTCGACGCCGAGCACGACGTCGCCCGCCTTGAGGCCGGCCTTTTCCGCCGGACTGCCCGGCTCGACGTTCGACACGAGGGCGCCGGTCGGCTCCGAAAGCCCGAACGACTGTGCGAGCTCGCGATCGACGCCCTGGATCGTCACGCCGAGCTTGCCGCGCTGGACGCGGCCATACTTGATGATCTGGTCCTTGACGTTCAGCGCGACGTCGATCGGAATCGCGAACGAGATTCCCATGAAGCCGCCCGAGCGCGAGTAGATCTGCGAATTGATGCCGATGACTTCGCCGGCGAGGTTGAAGAGCGGTCCGCCGGAATTGCCCGGGTTGATCGCGACGTCGGTCTGGATGAACGGCACGTAGTTCTCGTCGGGCAGGCGACGCGCCTTCGCCGAGATGATGCCGGCGGTGACCGTGTTGTCGAAGCCGAACGGCGAACCGACCGCGAGCACCCATTCGCCGACCCGCGCCTTCTCCGCGTTGCCGGTGCGCACGACGGGCAGGCCGCTCGCGTCGATCTTCAGCAGCGCGATGTCGGTGCGCAGGTCCTTGCCGATGACCTTCGCTTTGAACTCGCGCTTGTCGGTCAGCCGCACCGTGACTTCCGACCCGTCTTCACCGACGACGTGCGCGTTCGTCAGCACGTAGCCGTCGCCGCTGACGATGAAGCCCGAGCCGATGCCGCGGCTGATCCGCGGTCCGCGGTTGCTCGGCATCCCCGGCATTCCGGGCACGGGCACGCCGAAGCGGCGCAGGAAATCGTAGAACGGGTCCTCGGCGAGCGCGCGCTCGTCGGTAGCCTCCTGCCGCTGCACGACGCTGATATTTACGACCGCCGGACCGACCCGTTCGACGAGGTCGCCGAAGTCGGGGAGCCCGAGCCGGTTCGGAGAAACCATCGGCGTGGCGCTTTCGGCCGCGCTGGCCGGCGACGCGGCGAGGGTGATCCCGAGCGGCAGAAGCGTGGCGACGGCCAGGCTGAGAATGCGGGTACGCGCGCCGATGCAGCTGAAGAAGGAGGGGTTCATCGTGTTCCGGCTTCCCTGAGAAATATGCGTGCGCAAGTGGACTTTCGGGCGGCCCGAATTGTTCCCCGAACGGGTTCGGACATCAAGCCATGGTCATGGCCGGAATATTCCGGATGCAGCCGCCGGCATCAGAGGGCGATGCGGATACCGAGATGGACCTGCCGGCCGACCTCGTTCGCCGGCTTGTCCCCGATCCGCTGCTGCAGCGGACGGTTCGCGACTTCCTGGTGTTCGCCGAACAGATTGATGCCACTCAGACTGACCCTGACCGGGTTGCTGGCGATGCGCCGTTCCCACGCGATGCTCGCATCGACCGCCGTGTAGGCATCGACCTTCCGGTCGTAGCCGGGGATGAAACCGGTGCCGAAATCCACCGGCCCCATGCGCAGCACCGTCAGCATCCCTTGCCAGTCGCCGATCCGCTGGTGCCAGCTCAGCGACGCGATATAGGGCGCGACCGAGCGCGCCGCCCGCGCCTCGTCCGATTTCGCGTCGATCAGCGTGTGGCTGAAGATCACCTGGCCGTTCCTGACCGGTTCGTAACGCAACTGGTATTCGAGGCCGGTGAGCGTGACCGCTTCGGACTGGTTTTCCCAGCGGCTCGAGCCGAGCAGACCGCGGAATTGCCGGATGACGGGATTGGAAGTCGGCTCGGGCGTGACCGTTTCGCGGCGGATCAGGTCGGTCACGCGCTCGCGGAACACGCGTACGTCGAGCATTCCCTTGTGGTCGCTGCTCTGGCCGAGGTAGCCGACTTCGAACGCATCGACGCGCTGCGGCTGCAGATCGGGGTTGGAAACATGGCGCCGCAGGACGTCGCCGAGGAACGGGATCTGGACGTCCGCGTTGCGTTCGAAGAAGGAGGGGTAGCGGTACGAGCGCGAAAAACCGGTGCGCCAGGTATGAGCCGGGCTTGCGAGCCAGCTGAGTGCCACCCGCGGCACCCAGCGGGTGCGGTAGCCTTCGACGCGTTCGATGGTCGCACCGGTGTTCAGGAGCCAGTCGGGCAAGAAGCGCCATTCGAGGCTGCCGTACAGGCGCCGTTCGGACTGCCGGTGCTCGCCGCGGTCGTGGAACAGGAAGGGAGCCTCGATCGTGTCCGAACGCCACTCCGCGCCCCACGCGGCGCGGATATCCCGCAAAGGCGCCGACGTGTGCTGGAAGTGCACGGCGTCACCGACGAAGTCGGCGTTGTTATTGACCGGTATGGTTACGATGCCGACACCGGGGATCGGACGAAGCGGGTCGCCTCCGAGCCACTCGTCGCGGTACTCGTCCGCGGTGCGGGAATACGACAGCGTGATTTCCTCCTCGGCGCTGCGGGCGAGACGCCATTCGACGTCGACGAAGTTGCTGTCGTGCCGGCCGTCGCGCAGGTCGTCGGTGTTGAACGGTGTACCGGGATTGCCGAGTCCCCGTCGGCCCTCGCTCGCGCCCGCCCGGACATTGATTTCGTCATTGTCGCCAAGCCGCAGGCTGCCATTCAGGTTCGCCCGATTGATGTCGAGATCGTCGCTGATCCCCGACGTTCCGTCATCCTGCTGATGCTGCGCGGTGAGGCGCAGACCCAGCGGTCCGGCGCTGCTTGCGACCCGGGCGGTCGCATCCAACAGGCCGTCGCCGGCATTGAGCCCGACGTTGCTGCCGGTTTCGGCGCGGGGGTGGCGAGTCCGGATGTTGACGACGCCGAGAAAGGCGTTCGACCCGTATGCCGCCGAATTCGGTCCGCGCACGACTTCGATGCGTTCGATGTCTTCGACGGCGATCGGCATGCCGCTCCAGTCGGCACCGCCGGTCCCGCCTCCCGACGAAATCACCGAGCGTCCGTCGATCAGCACCTGGATCTGATTCGGGTAATCGATGCTCAGTCCGTGATACGTGACCCACTGGTCGTGCCCGCGTGACTGGCCGATCTGCATGCCGGGAACGAGGCGCAGCAGGCGGGCGACGTTGCGGTACCCGGTTGCGAGGATCAGGTCCTCGTCGAGCACCGTGACGGAGCCCGGCGTCTCGCGCAGCGGCTGCGGCAGACGCGAGGCGGTCAGCACGATCGGCAGCGGCTCGAGGAAGTCTTCTTCGGAGACTTCTGGCGCGGCGATTGCTTGTGCGCACAGCCCGGCGAGTGCGACAGGGACGAGGTAAAGCGAGCGTCGAGGCTTCATGAATCCATTCATGTTGTCGCTGTCCGCGCCGTCGCGAATGCGCAAAAAGGCGAAATTGTAACGTCGCTCTCCGGCTAGTTCGAACGATATCCCCACGGTTTCGAACGATCTGTCCGACTTTAGCAAAGAAGATCGGCGCGGTAGTGCCGCGAAGCGACGTCCCGAGTCAACCGTGCCTGAATATGACAAACGAAGTATTTCGGAAATTCGACCGGGCCCATTGTCCGGCTTCGGCCACCCCAGCTTACGACGTCCGCGCTTCGCGCAGACCCCGATATCATTCACCGGCAATGCGTTCATACGCAATGTTCAGCGCGGCGGCGATGGTCTTCGTGCTCGCCGGATGCGCGGCGAAGATGTCGACCGCAGAGAATGCACCCGAAATCCAGCTGCAGTGGCCGGCGCCGCCCGACGCGCCCCGCTATGTCTACGAAACGCAGCTCCGTTCCCCGGCCGACATCCGGCCCGAGAAGGAAGACGAGCGCGTTCGCCGCCTGCTCACGGGCCGCGGCGCGGTGTCGAGCGATCCCGTCTATCGGAAGCCTGCTGCTCTTGCCGCCCGCAAGGGGCGGATCTACGTCGCCGACCCTCCGACCGCGTCCATCGTCGTGTTCGACGTGCCGCGGCAGCGCGTTTTCCAGGTCGGCGTCCGTGAGCCGAATCAGGTCCGGAAACCCGTCTCGATCGCGCTCGACGCGAGCGACCGTCTCTACGTTCTCGACGCCGGCCGCCGCGCGGTGATGGTCTACGATTCGCTCGGACTGTTCCTGTTTTCGGTCGGCGATCCGGCGGTGCTCAATCAGCCGTCGGGCGTCGCGGTGAGCGCGGACGGACAGAAGATCTTCGTCGTGGATCGCGGCAGCCTCGAGGGGGACGATCACAAGGTCGTCGCGTACGCGCCGGATGGAAAGGAACTGTTCCGCCTCGGCCCGCGCGGTTCGGGACCGGGTCGGTTCAACATCCCGCTTTCGGCGACGGTATCGCGCGAGGGCACCCTTCTCGTTCTCGATTCCGGGAACTTCCGTGTGCAGGGTTTTGACCTGGAAGGCCGACAACATATGATGTTCGGGAGCGTCGGGACGGGTCTGGGCCAATTCTCACGACCGAGAAGCATCACGACCGGGCCCGACGGCACTATCTTCGTTTCCGACGGTTCGTTCAACAACGTCCAGATCTTCAATCGGGAAGGCCAGCTGCTGATGTGGCTCGGCAAGCCCGACCTGCGCAACGGACCCGGGCAGTTCGGACTGGTCGCGGGCATCGCGACCGACGAAACCGGCAGGCTCTATGTGTCGGACCACTATCACAACAAGATCGAGGTCTATCGCCCGGTCGGGGCGGCGGATGCACAGGCTCCGGCCCGTTGACGAACGATGCTGGCGCAGTAATTGCTTTAATGCCATCGCCTTATTTGCGTTTCATCGGAGCGGGCGCTGCCCAACAACACTCGAAGGCGGGAGCCAAGCGGTGCATTTCAGGAATCTTGTAATTCTTTCGGCGGTCGCCATCGTGCTGCCCGTGCAATGGGCGGGCGCAGACGGCGACCTGCCGACGAAGTTCTCGAACCAGGGCACGATCGGCAATACACGCCACAATCTCACCCAGCGCCAATCGAGCGGGGGCGGCCCGAGCGGCGCCAGCATGGACCAGTTTCGCAACGATTACCGCGAGGTGTGCGTGTACTGCCATACGCCGCACGGCGCCAACACGAACATCGCGGCGCCGTTGTGGAACCGTACGATCAAGGAAACGAATTACACGCTTTACAACCAGGCCAGCCTGTCGGGCACGATCAGCCAGCCAGGCGCGAACTCGCTCGCATGCCTGTCCTGTCACGACGGACAGACGGCGGTGGACTCGGTCGTCAACATGCCGGGCTCGGGCGGGTACAAGGACGCGCAGAAGACTTCCCAGGACAACGCCTTCCTGAACACATGGACCAACACCCGCGGCGGGCCGGACGCGACTTCGCATTTCGGTCTCAAGGAAGGCAAGGAATGCCTGGGCTGCCATGCACCCGGCGCCGAAATGGGGGCAGGTGCGACCAGTTTCACGACGTTCGCGCTCGGAACCGACCTGTCGAACGATCATCCCGTCGGCGTCAAGCTGCCGAGCGGGAGCGACTGGAACGTGCCGGGCGGGACGAAGGACAACATCAGGTATTTCGACGCCAACAGCGACAACCGGCTCAGCAAGGGCGACATCCGCTTCTACGACACCGGCGAAGGGCCGGAAGTCGAGTGTGCGTCGTGCCACGACCCGCACGGCGTGCCGAGCGGCGGCGCCGGATCGACGTTCAACACGACCTTCCTGCGCGTCGAGAACACCGGCAGCGCCGTCTGTCTGACCTGCCACAACAAGTAGCAGGCGCTCCGCCGGGTGCGGTTGCCGGCGAAGCGTGCCCGTCCCGGTGCAAGCGGCGTAATATCTTTCCGATATTCACTTCGACGTCGACCGGGCAGACAGGCGCGATGACTCTCACCGACCTCCGTTATCTCCTTGCACTCGCGCGCGAACGACATTTCGGTCGCGCCGCCGAGAAATGCCATGTCAGCCAGCCAACGCTGTCGGTCGCGATCAAGAAGGTCGAAGAGGAACTCGGCGTCCAGCTGTTCGAGCGCGGCGCGACCGAAGTGAAGATCACGGCGACCGGCCAGCGCATCGTCTCGCAAGCCGAAAAAGTCCTGCTCGAAGCGGCCCAGATTCCGGAAATCGCGGCCGCCGGCAAGGATCCGCTCGCCGGTCCGCTGCGTGTCGGCGTCATCTACACAATCGGGCCTTACCTGCTGCCGCGGCTCATTCCCCGGGTGCACCAGCTCGCGCCGCGGATGCCGCTGATCATCCAAGAAAATTACACGACGCGGCTCGTCGAGGCCCTGAAGCGCGGTGACCTCGACGTCATCATCCTGTCACTGCCGTTCGAAGAGGCCGGCATCGTCGCTCAGCCCGTCTACGACGAGCCGTTTCGCGTACTGATGCCGGCGAATCATCCCTGGACCGACCTCGAGCGAATCGAGCCGGAGAGGCTCGCGGAGGATCAGCTGCTGCTGCTCGGTGCCGGCAACTGTTTCCGCGACCAAGTGCTGGAAGTCTGCCCGCATTTCCGCAATGTCAGCGGGCTGCAGCGGACGCTTGAAGGCAGCTCGCTCGAGACGATCCGGCACATGGTCGCGACCGGCCTCGGCGTTACCGTGCTGCCGAGTTCCGCCGCCGACGAGCTGCCGGTGCAGAACCCGCTCGTCGCGGTCCGCCCGTTTTCCGAACCACAGCCGACCCGCAGAATCGCGCTGGCATGGCGGGTGACCTATCCGCGCAGCGGTGCGATCGACATGCTGCGGGCAGCCGTTCTCGAAAGCGGGCTCCCCGGCGTGCTGCCGATCCGACGCGCGATGGCGGAGGCGGCTCCCGCGCAATAGCGCGCTGCGGGGCCGGCGTCCGTGCATTGCCGTCGGACACGGGCGACCGTGACCGATTGCCACGCGGGGCGGTTCGAGCGGCGGTAGCGTGTGCCTTCACCGGTCTTCGGGAGGGATCATGGGCGCCCCGCTCGTCATCGTCGGAACGGGAACCGCAGGTTATGCGCTGCTGCGAGCCGTGCGCCGCGTCGATCCCCGCCTACCCGTGCTCCTGCTGACCGCGGACGACGGTCTGGTCTACGACAAGTTCGGATTCGCGTCCGCGTTGGCACACCGGAAGGACGCGGCCGAACTCGTGTTTGCGACGGCCGAACAGATGGCGCACCGCTACGGGACGACCGTTCTCACGCAGCGGCAAGTGCTGAGTGTGGACCGGGCCAGCCGGCAGGTCGTAACCGCGGGAGGTGCTCAGCCCTATCTCCGGCTCGTCATCGCGACCGGCGCCGTTCCGCGCCTCGCCCCGGCGTTGCGCGGAACGGCGGCCGGGAAGGTCCTGCGGGTCGGCGGGATCGCGGACTATGCGTACCTGCGCCATCGCCTCGTCGGCCGGAACCGGGTCCTCGTGCTCGGCGGCACGATCTCGGGCTGCGAGTTCGCAGACGGCCTGGCGCGGGCCGGGTTCGACGTCGACTTGCTCGAGCCCGCAAACCAGCTGTTCGCGGACGCTTGGCCGGGATTGTTCGCCGGGCGGATCGAGCAGGCGTTACGGGAAGCGGGCGTGCGGCCGATGATCGAGGACGGCCTGCAGCGGCTCGAACAGGGGCCGGACGCGCTGGTCGCGACGACGCTGGCCGGCCTTCATCTCTCGCCTGAGGTGGTGATCGCTGCGCTGGGGTCGCACCCTCGCACCCGGCTCGCGACCGATTGCGGACTCGCTGTCGCGTCGGGAATTGTCGTTGACGCGCGTTTCCGTACCGCCGACCCCCACATCCACGCCTTCGGTGAATGCGCGGAGTTCGAGCGACGAACGTTCAAGCTGGCGGAGGACATCGACGCGGGGGCAGCGGTCCTCGCGGCAATCCTCGCGGGCAACCTCGGGCAGATGCGTTGGCAGCCGCGAGTGCGGCATCTGCAGATCGAACGATGCGCGGCGGTGGTGTGCGAGCCGCCGCCGGTGGCGGGTGAATGGCACGAGCGCCGGACCGCGCGCGGCGTGCGTTCCGTATTCCATGACGACAAGGGGCGTCTGCGCGGTTTCGCACTTGCCGGCGAAGCTGCGCCGGAGGCGGACCGCCTCCTGAAACACGTCGTCCGCTGAGCCGACCCCGTCGCCGGGTGGTCCTTGCGTGAGTTCAGCCGGCGCTTCGCTTGCGCGCGGTCGACTTGGCGGGCGACGCGGTGTTCGCTTCCGGTTTTTCCGCGGCGGGCTTGGCGACAGCCTTGCCTTTCGCGGCGCCGGTTTTCGGCACCTTCGCTTCGAACTCGAAGCCGACCTTGCCATCCTCGCCCTGAACGAGAAACGCCGAGAACTTCCGCCGGGTCCGAGTCGACACGAAGCCTTTCAGCAAGTCGGTGCGGCCTTCGGTCAACAGCTTGCTCATTTGTTCGCGCTCGACGGGCTGCTGCAGGATCACCTTTCCGGAGCGGAAATCGCAGCTCTTTTCGGGACCGACCGATTTCTCGCACACGTAGGCCATACCGTGTTCGAACACGCGCGCGCGGCACTTCGGGCACGACCCCAGGGGTTCCTGCCCGGAAAAATCGACCGCCTCGCCGCCTTCGCCGTCGTCCTTCGGCTGGCCGAAGTCGAACTCGGGCTGGTGCTCGTCGTTGAGGCGGATTTCGGCGCTGAAGAGTCGGCCCATCTTGCTGCGGAAGCCGGTCAGCGGGCCGACGTGGCGCTCGCGCAGCAGTGTCTCGATCTCGTCGATCTCGAACTGGCGTCCGGCGACGATCTTCCATGCCGACCAGTCGCAGGCCTGGCAGGCGAACTTCTTGTAGTTCTCCTTCACGAGCCCGCCGCACTTCGGGCAGGGCGCCGACAGCGTCGCGAAATCGCCGGGCACCGTGTCAGATTCGTAGCGCTTCGCGTGTTCGACCATCTCGCGCGCCATCTCGGCGATCTCGCGCATGAACGCTGGTCGCGACAGCTGCCCGCGCTCCATCTGCGCGAGCTTGTGTTCCCATTCGCCGGTCAGCTCGGGCGACGTCAGCGCGGTGACATCGAGGCCTTTCAGCAGCGTAATCAGCGAGAACGCCTTCGCGCTGGGAATCAGCTCGCGCCCTTCGCGATGCAGGTACTGCTCCGCGATCAGGCCTTCGATGATCTGCGCGCGCGTCGCCGGCGTACCGAGGCCGCGTTCGGCCATCGCCGCGCGCAGTTCCTCGTCGTCGACCATCTTGCCGGCGCCTTCCATCGCCGACAGCAGCGTCGCTTCGTTGTAGCGCGCGGGCGGCTTCGTCACCAGCGCCTTGACGACGATGTCGTCGGTCGACACGGTCTCGTTCTGCTCGACCGCGACGAGCTGCGCGCCGCCTTCGTCGTCGGCCTTCGCGGCCTCCTTGCCATACACCGCGAGCCAGCCGGCATTCACGAGGACCTTGCCCTCGGTCTTGAACGCTTCGCCCTCGACGCGCGTGATCCGGGTCGTGATGCGATATTCCGCGGCGGGATAGAACACCGCGAGGAACCGTCGCGTCACGAGGTCGTAGATCTTCTGCTCGGCCTCCGACAGGCTCTTCGGCACCGTCCCGGTCGGGATGATCGCGAAGTGGTCGGAGATTTTCGCGTTGTTGAAGATCCGCTTGTTCGGCTTCACCCAGTCCTGTTTCGCGATCGCGTTCGCGAACGGCGCGTATTCGATCGGCAGCGCGCGCATTACGTCCTTGACGGTGCCGACGTAGTCTTCCGGCAGCGCCCGCGCATCGGTCCGCGGATAGGTCAGCGCCTTGTGCTTCTCGTACAGCGCCTGCGCGATCTGCAGGGTGACGCGGGCCGAAAAGCCGAAGCGGCCGTTCGCCTCGCGCTGCAGGCTGGTGAGATCGAACAGCAGCGGCGACAATTGCGTCGACGGCTTGGACTCTTCGCTGACGCGGCCCGGCTTGCCGTCGCACTTCGCCTTGATCGCGTTGGCGCGCGCGCGGTCCCACAGCCGGAACGCGGTCGCGTGCTCGTCGCCATCGGGCTTACGGAAGCCTTCGTCGAACCATCGGCCGGCGTAACTCCCCGCCTTGCAGCCGAACGTCGCTTCGAGCTCCCAGTAGTCGCGCGGTTTGAACTGGCGGATTTTCTGCTCGCGCTCGACTACGATCGCGAGCGTCGGCGTCTGCACGCGGCCGACGGTCGTCAGATGAAAGCCGCCGGTCTTCGAGTTGAACGCGGTCATGGCGCGCGTGCCGTTGATGCCGATCAGCCAGTCGCTCTCGGCGCGGCACACTGCAGCCGAGCGCAGGCCCTCGACGTCCTGCGCGGAGCGCAGCTGCGCAAAGCCGTCGCGAATCGCGCTCGCGGTCATCGACTGCAGCCACAGCCGCGACACCGCCTTGTCGGTCTTCGCGTGCTGGACGATGAAATTGAAGATCAGCTCGCCTTCGCGGCCCGCGTCGCAGGCGTTGATCAGGCCGGTGACGTCCTTGCGCTTGATCAGCCGGGTCAGCAGCTTCAGGCGGTCGTCGGTCTTTTCGATCGGCCGCAACGCGAAGTGCGGGGGAATAACCGGCAGGTGCGCGAAGGTCCATTTGCCGCGCTTGACCTCGTACTCCTCCGGCACGACGAGTTCAAGGAGATGGCCGACGGCGGACGAGAGCACGTACTCATCCGACTCGAAGTAATCCTTCTCCTTCGTGAATCCGCCGAGCGCGCGGGCGATGTCCTGCGCGACGGAGGGTTTTTCCGCGATGATGAGTTGCTTGCTCATGCCAATGACGGCTGCCTTGGAAAACCTCGACGGTTTTCATTTTGAGGATGATCGAGCGGCGCATGATAAGCACGCCGCCACGACCGCTGCAAGCCGCGCGGAGTCGCTACTGCAGAACGAACGCGTCTTCCCCGGCTTCGTCGGCCAGCAGTTCGTCGAGGATCAGGCTGTCGAGCGGCTGGTCCTGCTGCCACATCACCATCAGGACGATGACCTTGAAGCGGTGCAGGTTCACGCTGAATTTGGACAAGGCCATCGTGCGTTCGACGATGCGCTCGCGAGTCGTCGCGTCGAGCGCGCCGGCATTCTCGAGGAAGGCGAGAAAGCCGCGGCAGTTCGCGTCGAGCTTCGCCTGTTCCTCCGGTGCATACAGGCGGATCGAACCGGGCTGCGGCGCGCGCGCAAGCGGCGAGACGTCGGCGCGTTCGCGCAGGCCGGACAGCCACTCGAGTGCTTCGCTGATCTCGTCTTCCTCGAATCCGGCGGCCGAGAGCTTGCGTGCGAGCTGCTCGGATTCGGGACAGGCGCCGGCGTGGACGTAGTTCTCGAACAGGTAGACAAGGATGTCGAACATGGCGGCGCACCAGGGAAGTCAAAGGCGCTGGAATCGGCCTCCCGGCAGTCGGGTCAGGTGCCCGTCGAGTTCCAGTGCAAGCAGAATGGCGTAGAGCGTGTCGACCGTCAAGCCGGCCCGGGTCACCAGCGTGTCGACGTCGAGCGGATCGTGGCCGAGCGCGTCGAGCACGCGTTTTTCGTCCGCCGACGCATTCTCGAACGCGAGCTCGGCGTTGCTCCGTTCGGTCGAAGGGGCGGGTGCGCCGCGCGGCGCGCGCTTCGTCCGACCCGCCGGCGCGCGTGCTGCCCGCCTCGGCGCCGGCGGGTTCAAGTTCAATTCCTCGAGCACGTCGGCCGCGGTTTCGACGAGCTTCGCCCCGTCCCGGATCAGCCGGTGACAACCGCGGGCGAGCGGAGAATGAATCGAGCCGGGAATCGCGAACACTTCGCGGCCGCATTCGGTCGCGAGCCGCGCGGTGATCAGCGAGCCGCTGCCGACCGCCGCCTCGACGACGAGGACGCCCCGGCTTAGGCCGGCAATGATGCGATTGCGGCGCGGAAAGTTGGCCGGCAGCGGAGGTGTGCCGAGCGGGTATTCGCTGACGATCACGCCGCGCTCGGCGATCTCCAGCGCGAGCGGGCGGTTCTTCGCCGGATAGACGCGATCGGCGCCGGTCCCGATCACCGCGATCGTGACGCCATCGGGGTCGGCGAGCGCGCCGCGATGTGCGGCGGTATCGATGCCGAGTGCGAGGCCGCTGACGATGGTGAGACCCGAGCCGGCGAGACTTCGCGCGAAGGCCTCCGCGTTGCTGGTGCCGGACGGGGTCGCCGAGCGGGCCCCGACGATCGCGAGCGACGCGAGGGAAGAAAGCCGTGCCGGGTCACCCTTGACGTAGAGCAGGACCGGCGGATCGGCGATTTCGAGCAGCGCCGCGGGATACTCCGGATCGCCGAGCGTGAGGAGGCGGTTGTCAGGCTCGGCGGCCCAGGCGAGCGTCGCGTCGATACGCAACTCGTCGGGAGGGGCGAGCAGGCGATCGGCGATGTCCGCGCCGACGACCGACGCGATCGCGGTCCGGCCCGCGCCGAAGACCCGGTCCGGCAGGCCGAACGCCGCGAGCAGCGCGCGCTGACGTTCGGGCCCGACGCCGGGAACGAGCGTCAGCCGCAGCCAGGCGGCGAGATCGTCCTCGGCCCGCACCGGTCGTCAGGGCTGGCGGACGCTGTCGCCGACCGCCACCGGTCCGTCCGATTCCATCACCAGGGCGTAGGCGACGCGATCGAACACGCGGAACACGAAGGCGATGCCGTAACGCTGTTGCGGAAGTTCGAAGGTTTCCTTGCCGCCGGCTTCGTCCTTGTACACGACGCTGCCGCGATTGCGGTGCAACGCGAGCACGTGACCGCGCTCGACGCCGGCGTTGCTGCCGATGTTGAGCGTCACGACGTTGAGACGGCCGGTCTCGCTCAAGCCCTGGTGAATGCCGATCAGCCACCCCGCGAGCGGCGCTTCGGGCGCGTGCGGGACGAACGAGAAGACTTCCGGGCGTTCGCTCGCGACGAGCCGGTCGCCGACCCCGATCTCCTCGACCGCGGACAGCAGCTTCAACGTCGCCGGCCGGCCGGGCTCGGTGATGCGGGCTTGACCGAGGAATGCGGCTTCGTAGCCGAGAACCTCGCCGGTCAGCGGATCGACGAGTGGCTCGACAGGACGGAACACTTCCCAGACCTCGTTGCCGCCCTGCACGTCCTTCGCGAAGATCGTATCGCCGGCGCCGGTGAAGACGCGGCTCGCCTCGGTCGCGACCACCGTCCCCGCTTGCGCGAGGTCGGCTTCGTCGACGACGAGCGAGCGGGACAGGAAGGGCTCGATCGCCTGCATCGGAATGCTCGGCACCGCGCCATCGACGGGTTCGGAATAAGCCTGCGGGAAGCGTTTTTCGTACAGCGGTGCACCGACGCGCCGGCCGATCGACAGGTACGGGCCGCTGCGGTCGAGCAGGATCACCTGACCGGGATAGATCAGGTGCGGATTGCGGATTTCCTCGCGATTGAGCCGCCAGACTTCGGGCCAGCGCCACGGCTCCTTCAGGAAACGACCGGAAATGTCCCACAAGGTGTCGCCGCGCACGACGGTGTAGCTGTCCGGCGCGTCGTCCGCGAGCGCAGCGGGTGCGGCCCCGGCGGGCCCGGCGAGAAGCGCCGCGATCGTGAACAGGAGAGGGAATATAATGCGGATCATTGCTCGCTTCCGATTGGCCCGGACCGGAGCCCGCGGTACCGGAACACCACGCGCCGGTCGAAGGTCCAATCCGCAGTCTCGATTCTGTCTCGACTCACTTACCCGGCACGCGCGACGAGCAATGCCAAAGCATTGAAATTCTGCACGCAACGAGCTAACCCGGCAAGCATTCATGGCCCTATTACCGATACTCCGCTATCCCGATCCCCGACTCCACAAACATGCGGCGCCCGTGGCCGTCGTCGATGACTCGATCCGCCAGCTCGTCAAGGACATGGCCGAGACGATGTACGAAGCGCCCGGCATCGGCCTCGCCGCGACCCAGGTCGATGACCACCGGCGCGTCGTCGTCATCGACGTCAGCGAGGACAAGTCCGAACTGAGGGCCTTCATCAACGCGGAGATCATCGAAAGGTCCGGCGAGCAGACGTGCGAGGAAGGCTGTCTGTCGGTGCCGGGCATTTATGAGAAGGTCACGCGGGCCGAGCGCGTGCGAGTGAAGGCGCTCGACGAGCGCGGCGAGCCGTTCGAACTCGAGGCCGAGGGCCTGCTCGCGGTCTGCATCCAGCACGAACTCGACCACCTCGACGGCAAGGTGTTCGTCGAATACCTGTCGCCGCTGAAGCTCAACCGGATCAAGACGCGGCTCCTCAAGAAAGCCCGGATCACCGCCTGATGCCGGTGCCGCTGAAGGTCGCCTTCGCCGGCACGCCCGAGTTCGCCGCGGCCGCGCTCG
>NZ_JAKFEF010000009.1:0-10378 GCF_036675785.1 Aromatoleum sp. | reverse complement strand
ATCGGAAGTATCGGGGATTCTATGGCGGGTCATTCGAAATGGGCCAACATCCAGCACCGCAAGGGTCGTCAGGACGCGAAGCGGGGCAAGGTCTTCACCAAACTGATCAAGGAGATCACGGTCGCCGCGCGAATGGGCGGCGGTGACCCGAATTTCAATCCGCGGCTGCGCCTCGCCGTCGACAACGCCAAGGCGCAGAACATGCCGGGCGAGAACATCGACCGGGCGATCAAGCGCGGCACCGGCGAACTCGAGGGCGTGAGCTACGAGGAAGTCCGGTACGAGGGCTATGGCATCGCGGGCGCCGCGGTGATGGTCGACTGCCTCACCGACAACAAGACGCGCACCGTCGCCGACGTACGGCATGCGTTCTCGAAGTACGGCGGCAACATGGGCACCGACGGCTGCGTCACGTTCCAGTTCAAGCACTGCGGCGTGCTGCTGTTCGCGCCGGGCACGAACGAGGATGCGCTGATGGAAACGGCGCTCGAAGTCGGCGCCGAGGACGTCGTCACGAACGACGACGGCTCGATCGAAGTCGTCACCGCGCCCTACGAGTACTCGAACGTCAAGGACGCGCTGGAAAAGGCCGGGCACAAGGCGGAATTCGGCGAAGTGACGATGAAGCCGCAGAACGAGACCGAGCTGTCCGGCGACGACGCCGAACGGATGCAGAAGCTGCTCGACGCGCTCGAGTCGCTCGACGATGTGCAGGAGGTCTACACCTCGGCGGTAATGGACGACTGAATACGCCGTTCAACGGGACGAAAAGCCGCCGGCGAGGCGGCTTTTTTGTTTGAAACAGTTTGACTTCGAACTAATCGGGTGCCGTAAGATTGCGGGCAGTCTCTTCGTCTACCCAGCCTGCCCCCGCGACGACACGCCGATGCCGCCCCTGCCCTCACGCTTCACCGCCGCAGCCCCGTTGCTGTTCGTGCTCCTGTGGAGCACCGGTTTCATCGGTGCGAAATTCGGCCTGCCCTATGCCGAGCCGCTGACCTTCCTGTCGATCCGCTACGTGCTGGTGATCACGCTAATGAGCCTGCTCGCGCTCGCGACCCGTGCGCGCTGGCCGAAGGACTGGCGGCAGTTCGCGCATATCGGCATCACCGGGTTGCTCGTGCATGCGACCTATCTCGGCGGCGTTTTCGTCGCAATCCACCGCGGCCTGCCGGCCGGCGTGACCGCGCTCGTTGTCGGCATGCAGCCACTGCTGACCGCGCTCGGGGCCGGCTGGCTGCTCGGGGAACGCGTCGCCGCGCGCCAGTGGGCCGGCCTCGCACTCGGCTTCGCCGGGGTCACGCTGGTCGTCAGCAACAAGCTGACGGTCGGCTCGGGCTCCGCCGGCGAACTCGGCTGGATGCTCGCCCCCGCGCTCGCATCGCTTGCCGGCATCACCGTCGGAACCTTGTACCAGAAGCGCTTCTGCCCGAGCTTCGACCTGCGCACCGGGTCCGTCGTGCAGTTCGTGCCGAGCCTGCTGCTGACCGCGTTCGTCGCGAGCCGCAGCGAGACGATGCAGATCGACTGGACCGGCGATTTCGTGTTCGCGCTGCTGTGGCTCGTACTGGTGCTCTCGCTCGGCGCGATCAGCCTGCTGAACCTACTGATCCGCAGCGGCAGCGCGGTGAATGTCGCGAGCCTGTTCTACCTCACGCCGCCGACGACCGCGCTGATGGCGTGGCTGCTGTTCGGAGAAACGCTGACCGGACTCGCGCTCGTCGGCATGATCGTCGCAGTCGCCGGCGTCTGGCTCGCGCGAAAAACCTGACATCGGGACGGCGGCATCGCGCGACCGGCGCATCACCGTCGCGCCGCGCCAACCGGGCCTCGCCCAGCGGACGGAATTGCAGCGAAGGAGGTCGGAGCGAGCGCGGCGATGGCCGACGTTCGGGCGCGGGCAGTCGTGCGCGCGGACCGGAAACTCGGCGCGCAGCAGGTGCGCCTTCATGCCGGACTCGTTCGCCCCGTCCGGGGGCACGCGCAAGGGCACGAGCATCCTGTAGCTGTCGTTGCGGTCCAGCTCGTAGCGGTACTCGTCCCGAGGGCTGTCGAACTGGAGCGCGCGCACGAGCCTCTCGCCGCCGCGCCGCGGCGCAGCCGTTCGAGCAGGACTTTCGCGCGCAGGTACGCGTGGTCGAGCACCGGCCACGCGTACCTGCTGTTCGGCAACGAGTTCGTCGGCCTGTCGCATCAGCCGGTCGCAAAACATCGGTATGCATATGCCGGGACTCCGAATAACCACGCAAAATCGCGGTCGAAGTTCACGCCGACCGATCATTCTTCCGCGACGATCGTCCAGACGTACATCACGCTCGCTTCCGAAAATACCCGCCCGGTCTCCTCGTCGCGCCAGCACACCGTCCCTCGCGCGTCGGGCCCGAGAAAGCGCCAGCGGCGGTGCTCGCCGCTGCACAGTTCGACGATGTAGACGCGCCCCTCTCGCATTTCCATTTCATTTCTCCTTGCTCGACGACCGCGACGCGGCCGACCACGTTTGTTGCGCCCGAAACCACCTCGCGGCTGCAAGCGAAACGCGGCGAAGCGTGCGACGGCCGATTAGAATGGCGGACATGAAAGCCGCCTCGACCGTCGTCGCCACCCGCATTCTCGGACTCGATCCGGGGCTGCGCATCACGGGCTTCGGCGTCGTCGACAAACTCGGCACCCAGTTGCGCTACGTCGCGAGCGGCTGCATCCGCACCCGCGACGGCGAGCTGCCCGGCCGATTGAAGACGCTGCTCGACGGCGTGCGCGAAGTCGCCGCGGCCTACACGCCGGACCAGGTCGCGATCGAGAAAGTGTTCGTCAACGTCAATCCGCAATCGACGCTGCTGCTCGGCCAGGCGCGCGGCGCGGTGATCTGCGGCGCCGTGTCGCTGGACCTGCCCGTGCATGAATACACCGCGCTGCAGGTCAAGCAGGCGGTCGTCGGCTACGGCAAGGCGGCGAAGGAGCAGGTGCAGCACATGGTCCAGCGGCTGCTCGAACTGGACGGCCACCCCAGCGCCGACGCCGCCGACGCGCTCGCTTGCGCGATCTGTCACGCGCATGGCGGACAGGGCTTGTCCGGCACGCTCGCCGCGCTCGGCAGCCGCCGCCGCGCCGGCCGTATCCTCGTCGCGCCGGACGCCCGCTGACTCTCCGGCCTCGCGCCGTCGAGCGCCGCTGCCGCCGTATCCAGCAACCCTTGCGCCCCCCGGCTCTCGCTCGCTCAGCTCTTCGGCACGCGCCCCATCAGGAAGAACTCGTCGTTCGGGCGCATGCTGGAGACGTTTGCGAGGCGGTTGCTCATCGCGAAGAACGCGGCGATCGCGCCGATGTCCCAGATCGCGTCGTCGGTGAAGCCGTGCTCGCGCAGCGCGGCGAAGTCGGCGTCGTCGACCGTCGCCGAGTCGAGCGCGACCTTCATTGCGAAATCGAGCATCGCGCGCTGGCGCGGCGTGATTTCCGCCTTGCGGTAGTTCGTCGCGACCTGGTCCGCGACGCGCGGGTTCTTCGAGCGGATGCGCAGGATCGCGCCGTGCGCGACGACGCAGTAGAGGCAGCCGTTCGCGCCCGAGGTCGCGACGACGATCATCTCGCGCTCGGCCTTCGTCAGCCCCTCGTCCTTTTCCATCAGCGCATCGTGGTACGCGAAGAACGCGCGGAACTCGTCGGGCCGATGCGCGAGCGTGAGGAACACATTCGGCACGAAGCCCGCCTTCTCCTGCACCGCGAGGATCTTCGCGCGGACATCCTCGGGCAGGCCCTTTAACTCCGGTACCGGAAAACGGCTGATCGGACGTTCGCTCATGGTTTATCTCCCTTTTTCGTTCAACGAGACTTCGATTATCGGTCAATGATCCACGTTCACGATCAGGCGGCCACGGACCTGCCCCCCGAGCAGTTCGCCGGCGAGCCGGATCACGTCGGCGAGGCCGACTTCGTGCGAGATCAGATCGAGGTGCGCCGGATCGAGGTCGCGCGCGAGCCGCTGCCAGGCCTCGATCCGCTCCTCGCGCGGGCAATAGACGCTGTCGACGCCGGCGAGCGTGACGCCGCGCAGGATGAACGGCGCGACCGTCGCTGGAAAATCCATGCCTTGCGCGAGACCGCACGCGGCGACCACGCCGCGGTATTTCATGCCGGCGCAGACGTTCGCAATCGTGTGGCTGCCGACCGTGTCGACCGCGCCGGCCCAGCGCTCCTTCGTCAGGGGTTTGCCCGGCGTCGAGAACTGCGCGCGATCGACGATTTCGACCGCACCCAGCGATTTCAGGTAGTCGACCTCGTTCGGGCGGCCGGTCGAGGCGACGACGCGATAACCAAGCTTCGCGAGCAGGGACACCGCAACGCTGCCGACGCCGCCGTTCGCGCCGGTGACGAGAATCTCGCCCTGATCCGGCTTCACGCCGAGTCGCTCGAGCCGCATCACGCACAACATCGCGGTGTAACCCGCGGTGCCGATCGCCATTGCCTGCTTCGGCGAAAACGCGGCGGGCAGCGGCACGAGCCACTCCGCGTTCACGCGCGCCTTCTGCGCGAGGCCGCCCCAGTGTCCTTCGCCGACGCCCCAGCCGTTGAGCACGACGGTATCGCCGGCCTTGTACGCGGCGTTCGAACTCGCCTCGACCATGCCGACGAAATCGATGCCCGGGACCATCGGGAACTTGCGCACGACCGGGCCCTTGCCGGTGATCGCAAGGCCGTCCTTGTAGTTCAGCGTCGAGTACGCGATGTGGACCGTCACGTCGCCTTCGGGCAGGCGCGCGTCATCGACGTCGGCGAGCGTCGCCCGATAGCCCGCATCATCCTTCTCGATCAGCACAGCCTTGAACATGTTGCCTCCTCAGATGAAGCGCCGACCGGTACGACAGCCGGCAAAAAGGGGTTGTTAACGGAGCACGGCGGCGCGCTACCCACATGCTCCGCGGCCGGGCCGACATCTTTCCGGTCGTCCCTGAATAAGACGCCGCCGACCGATTCACGGCGTCGGCTGCCGCCTCGCCTGCGTTCAGGTACTGCACGCGAGCAAGCGGCGAGCCGACCTTGCCCGGCCGCGGGGCGACATGCTCGAACACTGCGCCCTGCGGCAGTTATATCCGTTTTCGACCCCGATCTCGACGGGCGCACGCGTTGCGGAACGACTCGAACCGCAGCTGCGGACACGGTTCAGTCGGGCGAAGACCGAGCGGCTTCCACCGGGACCGAAGTCGCCGGCGAGCCCGCGACCGGCGGAATGCCGTCGCGCAGCAAACGGGCGGCGACGAGCCCGTTCACCAGCCCGAACAGCGTTGCCGCCGCGGCGAACACCGGGACGAGGTAGAACACGCCGTCGTGCGGCACGAGCCACAGCCGCGCGAGCACAAGCTGGCCGCCGATGTGGGCGAAGGCCGCGAAGAGGCTCAGGCTGACCGGCCCGAACCAGCGCCGCGGCAGGAGCATCGAGATCCCGAGCGCGGCGAGGCTCGTGAGCGAGCCGGCGAGGCTGAGGAAGAAGCCCGGTGCGAACAGCTGGCCGAGCAGCAGGTTGCTCGCGAACACGCGCAGCAGCGCGACCCAAACCGCATCGCGCCAGCCCCAGCGCATCAGCACGATCAGGATCACGATGTTCCCGAGTCCGGGCTTCACGCCCGGCAGAGGCAGCGGGATCGCGGCCTCGGCGACCGTCAGCGCGATCGCGGCGGTCGCGAGGCGCGCAATGCGCCGGTCGTCGGCGGTCGGATGGATCTCAATAGTTGAGGGAGTCATAGTCGGCGGCGCCGCCGCTGAGGCTGAGGCTGACCTCGTTCGGCGCGCAGATCGCGACCGAACCGGCGCGGCTCAGCCAGCCCTGCCGGACGCAATACTGGCGCGTGCCCGGATCGGCGGCGACGCGCGCGCGGCCGGGTTCGATCTCGATCCGAGTGACGCCGAGCGGGCCCGGCACTTCGACGACCTGCGCGCGCGCGAGGCCGAACTCGCCGACCACCTTGCCGCCCGCGCGCACGATGGCCTTGTCGGGCGCGCCGCCGCGCCACAGCAGCAGCGCGGCCAGCACGCAGACGGCGACCGCGGCGACGAGGGTCGCGAAATCGCCCGGCCGCAGCAACGCCGCCCACTCGGCGACGCGCCCGCGCTTCACTTGCCGCTCGCGGCCGCCCCGGCCTGATCGACGATGCGGCGCGCCGCGGAGCGGTGGCGCACGAGCACGCGGATCTCGTCGCGAAAGCGTGCGCCGAGCCATTCGGCGATATACACCGAGCGGTGCTGTCCGCCGGTGCAGCCGATCGCGACCGTCAGGTAGCTGCGGTTGTCGCGCGCATACGCCGGCAGCCAGTTCGCGACGAAGCGTCCGATGTCCTCGCACATTTCGCCGACCTCCGGAACGCTTTCGAGAAACTCGATCACGCAGGCGTCGCGGCCGGTGAACGGGCGCAGAACCGGGTCGTAATGCGGATTGGGCAGGCAGCGCACGTCGAACACGAGGTCGGCATCGAGCGGAATCCCGTACTTGAAGCCGAAGGACTGGAACATCAGCGTGATGCCCTCGGTCGGTTCGATCTCGAGGAAATCCTTGATCCACGTCCGCAGCGTGTTTGGTTGCAGGTCGCTGGTGTCGATGTGGTGGCCGAGTTCGGCGATGCCGGCAAGCGCGTCGCGCTCCTTGTGGATCGCCTCGGCGAGCGAAACCTGCTCGTCGGCGAGCGGATGGGTGCGCCGTGTCTCGGAGAAGCGTGCGATCAGCGTCTCGTCGCGGGCGTCCAGAAAGATCACGCGCAGGTCCGAGGTGATTCCGCGTAGCCGCTCGACCTGCTGCGGCAGCGCCGCGATGCTGGTCCCGGAGCGGACATCCACGGCGACCGCGACACGCCGGTAGCCTGCCGCCTGCAGGTCGATGATCAGCTCCGGCAGCAGCGTCGCCGGCAGGTTGTCGACGGCAAAATAATCGGCATCCTCCAGCACCTTCAGCGCGATGCTCTTGCCGGACCCGGACACCCCACTGATCAGCACGATCTGCATGACGAACCACTCCGCGTTTCGCGGCGATTATGGCGAAAGTCGTATGCGATCGCCAGCGCGCGGCCCACCGGGACGGACCGGGGGCAGCGCTCAGGCGGCGGCGAGCCGGTCCCCGTCGCGCCGCGCGACGCCGGCGCGAACGAGTTCCGCGACGAGCCAGTCGGCGAGCGCGTCCGGCGTCATGCCGAGAAAGCGCTCGTTGGCCTCGCGGTACAGCGGCACGCGCGCGAGATGCTCCGCGACCGCATCGAGCGCAATGCTGCGCGTGTCGAGCAGCGAAAATGTCATGCACGCGCGGATCGCGTTACGTGCCATGCGCGCGCCGTCCTCCTCGAACGCGCGCAGGCGGGCGAACGCCCGCGCGAGCGCGTCGTCGACTTCGACGAACGATGCCCCATGGCCGGGAATCACGACGTCGATCGGCAAGCGCGCGATCGCTTCGAGCGTGCGTCGTGCCGCCCCGATGCCGTCGCCGCTGCCGAGCACGTCGGCGAACAGGATGCCGAAGCCGTCGCGCCACAATGCGTCGCCCGAAATCAGCACGCGACGGTCGGCGCTGTAGAACACCAGCGCATCCATGTCGTGCCCGGGCGCGGGCAGTGCCTGCCATTCCAGCCCGCCCATCTCCAGCGTGTCGCCCGCGCGCACGAGGTCATCCGCGCTGAAGCGCTCCCCGAGTTGCTCGGCGGTACTCAGCAGCAGCGCCGCCTCGTCCCAGGTGTCTACCGCGTCGGCGATGCCGGCCGGCACCGCGATCGTGCAGCCGAACTCGCGCTGCAGCGCGGCGTTGCCGCCGATGTGGTCCGAGTGCGAGTGGGTGTTGATCAGCCGCCGCAGTCGTCGGCCGTCGAGCGCCTCGCGCACCAGCTCGACGGTCTGCGGCGCGTGGCTGACGTAGCCGCTGTCGATCAGCGTCGCTTCACCGGCCCCGTCGAACAGTACGACATTGTTCGCCGACAGCCAGCCGCGTTCGAGCACGCGAACGCCCGGCGGCAGTGAAACCTTGCTCATTCGGCCCCCTCCCCGACGAGCGCCGCGACGTTAGGGGGCAAAGGCGCCGCTTCGGGCGCCTCGCGCACCGGCGCCGCGACCGGGACGCCGTCGATTTCCTCCGGCGTGCGGCCACAGCCGAGACACACGCCCGAATCCCAGTCGATCATGCAGACGCCGACGCAAAGCGCATCGCTCATCGGGAAACCTCCCGGGACGTTCGAGCCGTCGCTTGGGCGCCCGGGGCTTCGCGGCGCCTCGCGATCGATGACAGGATGCGGCGTTTGCCGTCGTCGTCCTGGCGACTCCACGCCGCGATTTCGTCGAGGGTCCGGAAACAGCCTTCGCACAGGCCGTCGGCCGTCATCCGGCAGACGTTGATGCAAGGGGAAGGAACGCTCATCTCTCATCCAGGGCGTATTTGTCTTTGTTGGGCTGTTGCCGTTCCGGCTGGTTCCGGTCGATCGCGACAACGCGTCGCGCTCGCGGGCCGCGACTCAGCCTTGGGGCACCCAGGCTGCGGGGCGCTTCGCGAGGAAGGCGTCGAGCCCTTCCTTCGCTTCCGGCGTCGCACGCAGCTCGGCGATGCGGCGCGCGGTGTCCTCGGCGACCGCGTCGCCGACCGGCCGGTTCGCGACGGCGCGGATCAGGTCCTTCGCCGCCGCCTGCGCCTTCGGCCCGCCTTGCAGCAGCGCGGCGACGACCTCGGCGACCTTCGCGTCGAGCTCCTCGGCCGCTGCGACTTCGTGCGCGAGTCCGATTTCCTTCGCCCGGTCGGCGCCGATCCGCTCCGCGGTCTGGAAATAGCGGTAGGACTGGCGCTCGCCGATCGCTCGGATTACATAAGGGCTGATCGCCGACGGGATGATGCCGAACTTCACTTCGGAAGTCGCGAACACGGCCTTGTCCGAGGCGACGCAGATGTCACAGGCGCTCGCGAGCCCCATGCCACCGCCGAGCGCCGCGCCCTGCACGCGGGCGATCGTGGGTTTTTGCATTTCGGCGAGCGCGCACAGCATCCCGGCGAGCTTGCGCGCGTCGGCGAGGTTCTCCTCGAGGCTCGCCTCGCCCGCCGCCTTCATCCAGTTGAGATCGGCCCCCGCCGAGAAGCTCTTTCCCCGTCCGCCGAGCACGACGACGCGCACTGCGTCGTCGGCATCGAGCGTGCGGCAGGCGGCGGTGATGTCGGCGATCAGCTGCGCGTTGAACGCGTTATGCACGTCGGGACGGTTCATCCACACCGTCGCGACGCCCTGTTTAATGGCGATTTCGAGGGTTTCGTACATTTCTTCGTCTCCTGAGTTCTGATCGACGCGTCCCTGCACCGGGCGCCGTCACCGCCGGGGCTCTACGCGGCCCTGTTTGCGGAATACGTAATAACAATCTCGCGGTCTACCGTAGGGCGGATGCGCCGAAGGCGCGATCCGCCGCATGGAGCAAGCCGGAAACACTTGTCCATGCGGCGGAAGGCGCTGCGCTTTTGACTGCGCCGAAACTTCGTTTTCCGCCCTACGATCGACCCCTGCGGCACGGGCGCGGAATGTCCCCCGGCTTGTTCGCCTACGGTTATTGCGCCAGCGAACGCCCGATCACGAGGCGCTGGATGTCGCTCGCGCCTTCGTAGATCTGGCACACGCGCACGTCGCGGTAGATGCGCTCGACCGGGAAGTCGGTGACGTAGCCGTAGCCGCCGTGGACCTGGATCGCGTCCGAGCACACCTTTTCGGCCATCTCGGACGCGAACAGCTTCGCCATCGACGCTTCCTTCAGGCACGGCCGGCCGGCGTCCTTCAACGTCGCGGCGTGCCAGACGAGCTGGCGCGCGGCTTCGAGCTGCGTCGCCATGTCGGCGAGGCGGAAATTCACCGCCTGGTGCTCGAAGATCGGCTTGCCGAAGGTCTCGCGCTCGTGCGCGTACTTGACTGCGGCTTCGAGCGCCGCGCGCGCCATGCCGAGGCACTGCGCGGCGATGCCGATGCGGCCGGCTTCGAGGTTCGACAGCGCGATCTTGTAGCCTTCGCCCTCCATGCCGAGCAGCGCCTCCGCCGGCACGCGGCAGTTCTCGAACAGGATCTGCGCAGTGTCGGACGCCTTCTGGCCCATCTTCTCCTCGATGCGCGCGACGATGTAGCCGGGCGTGTTTGTCGGCACGAGAAAACACGAGATGCCCTTCTTGCCGGCGTTCTTGTCGGTGACCGCGAACACGATCGCGACATCGGCCTCGCGGCCGGTCGTGATGAACTGCTTGACGCCGTTGAGGACCCACGAGTCGCCGTCTTTCACGGCGGTCGTCTTCAGCGCCGCCGCATCCGAGCCGACGTGCGGCTCGGTGAGGCAGAAGCAGCCGAGCTTCTCGCCGCGCGCGAGCGGCTTCAGCCAACGCTCCTTCTGCGCGTCGTTGCCG
>NZ_JAKFEF010000043.1:0-44099 GCF_036675785.1 Aromatoleum sp. | reverse complement strand
CGCCTCGAGCCTGTCGCGCTGGTGCCTCGTCGTCGCGATCTCGGCGCTCGGCGTGAAGACCTCGTTCCAGCAGCTCGCCGCGGTCGGCTGGCGCCCGGTCGCGATGCTCGCGGTCAATACCGTCTTCCTTGCGGCGTTGATCCTCGGCGGACTAGTGTGGATACGGTGAGGACTCGCCGGCGAAAACGAAGGCACCCGTAGGGCGGAAAAGCCGAAAGCGCCTTCCGCCGTATGGTCGGGGCTGCGCCGTCGCGTGGCGGAAGGCGCGGCGCTTTTCCGCCCTGCGAAATCCCCCGCGGCACCCGAGCCAACGACAAACGAAATACCAACGACGGCGCATCCCACCGGCCCGCATCGCGGGTCGCGCGGGGAAGGTCCGTCCGCACCGAGGAGAGACGACAGTGATAGGTATCAACAAGGAAGTCGAGTGGTCCGACGTCGGGCCGCTCTTCCGCGACGGCCAGCGGATCATGTTCGGCGGCTTCATGGGCGTCGGCACGCCCGAAGGCATCGTCGCGCTGCTGCAAGAGCAGGGAACGAAGGACCTGACGCTGATCGGCAACGACACCGCGGCGCCCGGGACCGGCGTCGGGCCGCTGATTTCGGCCGGGCAGGTGAGCCGCGCCGTGGTGTCGCACATCGGCACGAACCCGGTGACCGGCAAGAAGATGATCGCCGGCGAGCTGGACGTCGAGCTCGTACCGCAGGGCACGCTCGCCGAGCGCATCCGCTGTGGCGGCGCGGGCCTCGGGGGCGTGCTGACGCCGACCGGCGTTGGCACCGTCGTCGAGGAAGGCAAGACGAAGATGGTCGTCGACGGCAAGAGCTTCCTCATCGAGCTGCCACTGCGTGCTGAGGTCGCGATCCTGAAGGCGAAGCGCGCCGACCGCGCGGGCAACCTCGTCTATGAGCGCGCCGCGCGCAACTTCAACCCGCTGATGGCGCTCGCCGCGGACCTCGTGATCGCCGAGGTCGACGAGATCGTCGAGGTGGGAGACATCGATCCGGATCACGTGATGACGCCGGGGGCGCTCGTCGACAAGATCGTGCTCGCGCGGAGGCCGTGAACATGGACGCAAAGGAAATCATCGCCCGCCGCGTCGCTCGCGAGTTCCGCGACGGCTACGTCGTCAATCTCGGCATCGGCCTGCCGACCCAGGTGCCGCGCTACCTGCCGGAGGGGATGCACATCACGCTGCAGTCGGAGAACGGCTTCCTCGGCCTCGCGCCGCTCGAAGGCGAGCCGATCCCGGGCGTCGTCAATGCCGGCGGGGTTCCGTGCGGCCTGCTGCCGGGCGCGTCGATGTTCGACAGCGCGATGTCGTTCGCGCTGATCCGCGGCGGCCACGTCGATGTCACGGTACTCGGCGGCCTGCAGGTCGATGAGGAAGGCAACCTCGCGAACTGGATGGTGCCCGGGAAGATGGTGCCAGGCATGGGCGGCGCGATGGACCTCGTCACCGGCGCGCGCAAGGTCATCGTCGCGATGGAGCACTGCACGAAGGACGGCGAGCCGCGGATCCTCGACCGCTGCACGCTGCCGCTGACCGCGAAAGGGCGCGTCGCGATGGTAGTCACCGAGCTCGCGGTGTTCCGCATCGCGCTCGGCGAGTTCGTGCTCGTCGAGCACGCGCCGAACGTCGCAGTCGACGACATCCGGGCGTGCACGAAAGCGCGCTTCGCGGTTTCGGACGAACTGAAGCCGACGGACTTGGGCTGAGGTGCGAAAGATTGCGCCGATTGTTGGATCGTAGGTCGGACTGAGCGCAGCGATGTCCGACATCCGCGGCTTCCGAAGTCGCGCGTCGGCCTTCGCCTGCCGCTCCCGCCGACCTGCGCCGGATCCGACCGTCGGCGACCCCGAACCGTAGGTCGGACTGAGTGCAGCGATGTCCGACAGCCCGAGCTCGTCTTCCGCCGCGTCGGCCTTCGCCTGCGGCTCACGCCGACCTCCGGTTTATGCCGCAAGCAGGTAACAAGCAGAACTGTTTTCGCGGGGTGTCCTCCAGCAACCTGACCTCCTCCTCCGGGACCGGACACCCCCTTTTTTATTCCGAGCGGCCCTCGCGGGCCGCCGCCAGACCTTCGAACGGGAGACACGTTTTGAACGAACCCACTTTCCGCAAAGTCGCTGTGCTCGGCGCCGGCGTGATGGGGGCGCAGATCGCGGCCCACCTCGCGAACGCCGACGTGACGGTCGTGCTGTTCGACCTCGCGGCGCCCTCGGGCGACGCCAACGGCATCGTCGCGAAGGCGCTCAAAGGGCTGCAGAAGCAGGAGCCCGCGCCGTTCGTGACGCGCGACCGCATTCATTACATCGACGCCGCGAACTACGACGAGCACCTCGACCGGCTCGGCGACTGCGACCTCGTCATCGAGGCGATCGCCGAGAAGCTCGAATGGAAGGAGCGCCTGTACGCGAAGATCGCGCCGCATCTGGCGCCGGGCGCGGTCGTCGCGACGAACACCTCGGGGCTCTCGCTCGCGACGCTCGCGGCGATGTTGCCGGCGCGCCTGCGCGCCGACTTCTGCGGTGTGCATTTCTTCAACCCGCCGCGCTACATGCCGCTCGTCGAGCTGATCCCGGGGCCGGCGACGCGCCCCGACGTGCTCGACCGGCTCGAGCCGTGGCTCGTGTCGCGGCTCGGCAAGGGTGTCGTGCGCGCGAAGGACACGCCGAACTTCGTCGCGAACCGCATTGGTGCGATGTGGCTCCTGACGGTCGCGCACCATACCGCGCGGCTCGACCTCGCGCTCGACGACGTCGACGCGCTGACCGGCCCGGCGATCGGCCTGCCGAAGACCGCGACCTTCCGCCTCTTCGACGTCGTTGGCCTCGACACGCTCGCGCACGTCATCGACGGCATGCGCGTCGCGCTGCCGGACGATCCGTGGGCGCGCCACTACGCGGTGCCGGGCTGGATCTCGGCGCTGATCGACCGCGGTGCGCTCGGCCAGAAGGCGGGCGGCGGCGTGTATCGCCGCCAGGGCCGCGACGTGACGGTGGTCAATCCGGTGTCGGGCGAATACCGCCCGGCCGCCGGCGCGGTCGCGCCCGAGGTCGGCGAGATCCTCCGGATTCGCGACGCGGGCCGCCGCCTGCAGGCGCTGCGCGACTGCCCGCATCCGCAGGCGCGCCTCGTGTGGTCGTGCCTGCGCGACCTTTTCCATTACTGCGCGGCCACGCTCGCCGAGATCGCCGACAACGCGCGCGACGTCGATCTGGCGATGCGCTGGGGCTACGGCTGGCGGCGCGGGCCGTTCGAGATGTGGCAGGAGGCTGGCTGGCGCGAGGTCGCCGTGATGATCCGCGACGACATCGCGGCGGGCGAGGCGATGGCCGACGTGCCGCTGCCGGCGTGGGTCGACGGGCGTGACGGCGTGCATGCGGCCGAGGGCTCGTGGTCGCCCGCCGAAGCGCAGCTGAAGCCGCGCGCCTCGCTGCCGGTCTATCGCCGCCAGATTTTCCCCGAGCGCGTGCTCGGCGAGGCGCAGGACCGTGGCGAGACGATCTGGGAGAACGACGGCGTGCGCCTCTTCACGCTTCCCGCCGTCGATGCCGGAATCCTCGTCGCAAGCTTCAAGACGAAGCTCCACGTGCTCGCGCAGCCGGTGCTCGACGGTATCGCCGAGGCACTCGCGCGCGCCGCCCGCGACCATGCCGGCCTCGTCGTCTGGAACGAGCCGCCGTTCGCGGCCGGCGCGAACCTCGCCGAAGTGCTCGCGCTTGTCGAGTCGAGTGATGCCGACGCGCTCGACCGTCACGTGCGCGCGTTCCAGTCGGCGATGCGGTCGCTGCGCTACGCCGCAGTGCCGACCGTCGCCGCGGTGCAGGGAATGGCGCTCGGCGGCGGCTGCGAGCTCGCGCTGCACTGCACGCACCGCGTCGTCGCGGCCGAGTCGCAGCTCGGGCTCGTCGAGGCCGGCGTCGGGCTGATCCCGGCCGGCGGCGGCTGCAAGGAGTTCGCGCTGCGTGCCGCACGCATCGCCGCGCAGCAGCAGTACGGCGAGCCGAACCCGGCGATCTACGCGGCGTTCCAGCCGATCTCGTCGGCGAAGGTGTCGAAGAGCGCGTTCGAAGCGCGCGAGATGGGCCTGTTGCAGCCGTCCGACACGATCCTCTTCAATCCGCACGAGTTGCTGTATGTGGCGATCCGCTCGGCGCGCGCGCTCGCGGACGCCGGCCACACCCCGCCGCTCCCGCCGCGCGCGGTGAAGGTCGCGGGCCGCGGCGGCATCGCGACGCTCGAGCACCAGCTCGTGAACCTGCGCGACGGCGGCTTCATCTCGGCGCACGACTTTCGCGTCGCGCGCGCGGCCGCGGTCGCCCTGTGCGGCGGCGAAGTCGAGGGCGGGTCGCTCGTCGACGAGCAGTGGCTCCTCGACGTCGAGCGGCGCGAGTTCGTCGCGCTCGCCCGCACCCCCGAAACCCGTGCCCGCATCCGGCAAATGCTGGACAACGGCAAGCCCCTGCGTAACTGAACCGAGACCGAATCGAATGAACAAGCAAATCCAGGACGCCTACCTCGTCGCCGCGACCCGCACTCCGGTCGCGCGCCGCAACGGCATGTTCCGCCACGTTCGCCCCGACGACCTGCTCGCGCACGTGCTGCGCGCGGGCGTCGATCAGGTGCCGCCGTTCGACCGGCGCGAGATCACCGACGTCTATGTCGGCTGCGCGATCCCCGAAGGCGAGCAGGGCATGAACGTCGCGCGCCTCGGCGTGCTGATGGCGGGCCTGCCCGACAGCGTGCCGGCGGTCACGATCAACCGCTTTTGCTCGTCCGGCCTCAATGCGGTCGCGATGGCCGCCGACCGCATCCGCCTCGGCGAAGCCGACGTCGCGATCGGCGCCGGCGTCGAGTCGATGAGCGTGATGCCGAACATCTTCGGCAAGGGCATCCACGCCAACCCGAAATGGATGAACGACGATCACATCGCGCTCGCGTATGGCATGGGCCTCACCGCGGAGCGGGTCGCCGAGCGCTGGGAGGTGTCGCGCGACGACCAGGATGCGCTCGCCGCAATGAGCCACGACAAGGCGCTCGCGGCGATCGCCGCCGGTCACTTCGACGCCGAGATCACGCCCTTCGCGGTCGCCGAGCAGCTGCCCGGCGCCGACGGCGCGGTGCGGCGGGTCGAGCGGCGGTGCGAGAGCGACGAGGGCCCGCGCGCGGGGACGACTGCCGAGAGCCTCGGCAAGCTGAAGCCGGTGTTCGCGCGCGGCGGCTCGGTGACCGCCGGCAACGCGTCGCAGATGTCGGACGGCGCGGCCTCGGTCGTGCTGATGAGCGAGGCCGCGATGAAGCGCTACGCCGTCGAGCCGCTCGCGCGCTTCGTGAGCTTCGCGGTCGCGGGCGTCGCGCCCGAGGTGATGGGCATCGGACCGGTCGAGGCGATCCCCCGTGCGCTGAAGGCCGCCGGACTGCGGCTCGCCGACATCGACTGGTTCGAGCTCAACGAAGCCTTCGCCGCGCAGGCGCTCGCGGTGATGCGCACGCTCGACATCGACCCCGCGAAGGTCAACCGCCAAGGCGGCGCGATCGCGCTCGGCCATCCGCTCGGCGCGACCGGCGCGATCCGCACCGCGACGCTCGCCCACGGCCTGCGCCGCACCGGCGGGCGCTACGGCATGGTCACGATGTGCATCGGCACCGGCATGGGCGCGGCGGGCATCTTCGAGGCGCTGTAGAGAACCGACGAGGCCCGCACGGCGCGGCCGTCGGGGCCCGGCATAACGACACAACCCCCACCAGACATTCAAGGAGAACTCCCATGAGCCAGTACGACGCGCCGATCCCGGCGATGCGGTTCATCATCGAAAACCTCGTCGGCCTCGACGAGATCGCCACGCTGCCCGGCTTCGAAGACGCGACGCCCGACGTCGCTGCCGCGATCCTCGACGAGGCGGGCAAATTCACCGGCGAGGTGCTCGCGCCGCTCAACCGCGTCGGCGACCGGCAGGGCTGCCGCGTCGAGGACGGCGTCGTGACGACGCCGGACGGCTGGCGCGAGGCCTACGACGCGTTCCGCGACGGCGGCTGGAGCACGATTGGCGCGCCGTCCGCGTTCGGCGGCCAGAACATGCCGAAGCTCGTTGCGACCGCGGTGACGGAGATGCTGCAGACGGCGAACCTCGGCTTCTCGCTGATGCCGATGCTGACCGACGGCGCGGCCGCCGCGCTGCTGACCGCGGGGTCGCACGAGCTCAAGCAGAAGTACCTGCCGAAGATGGTCGCGGGCGAGTGGGGCGGCACGATGAACCTCACCGAGCCGCAGGCGGGCTCCGATCTCGCCGCGATCCGCACGCGCGCCGAGCCTGCCGGTGACGGCAGCTACCGCATCGCCGGTCAGAAGATCTTTATCACCTACGGCGAGCACGAGCTCACCGAGAACATCATCCACCTCGTGCTCGGGCGGCTGCCGGATGCGCCTGCGGGCGTGAAAGGGATCTCGCTCTTCGTCGTGCCGAAGTTCCTCGTCAACGACGACGGTTCGCTCGGCGCACGCAATGACGTGCGCTGCGTCTCGCTCGAGCACAAGCTCGGCATCCATGGCAGCCCGACCTGCGTAATGGCGTTCGGCGACGCGGGCGGAGCGACCGGCTACCTCGTCGGCGAGCCGAACCGCGGTCTCGAATACATGTTCATCATGATGAACGAGGCGCGCTTCGGCGTCGGCCTGCAGGGCGTCTCGATCGCCGAGCGCGCGTACCAGCAGGCGCTCGCGTACGCGAACGAGCGCGTGCAGGGCCGCGACGCGATCACCGGCGTGAACAACGTGCCGATCGTCGCGCACCCCGACGTGCGCCGCATGCTGCTGCGGATGAAATCCCGCACGCAGGCCGCGCGCATGCTCGCGTACTGGGTCGCCGGCCAGTTCGACCTCGCGCACGCCCACCCGGACGCGCCGGTGCGCGAGACGGCGCGGCTGATGGTCGACTTCCTGATTCCGGTCGTGAAGGGCTGGAGCACCGAGATCGGCAACGACTCGGCCTACCTCGGCGTGCAGGTGCACGGCGGCATGGGCTTCATCGAGGAGACGGGCGCCGCCCAGCACATGCGGGACGCCCGTATCCTGACGATCTACGAGGGTACGACCGGCATCCAGGCGAACGACTTGCTCTGCCGCAAGCTGCTGCGCGGCGGCAGCGAGGGGCTGACGCTGCTGGGCGGGCAGATGCGCGCGGTGGTCGCGAGCCTGAAGACCGTCGACGACGAGACGATCGCCGCGTTCGTGCCGCGGCTCGAAACCTGCCTCGAGCAGTTCGAGGCCGCGGCGTGGCACCTCCTCGACGCCGGCAAGCGCGACGCGGGCAACGCGCTGTGGGTCGCGGTGCCGTTCCTGATGCTGATGGGCACCGCCTGCGGCGCGTGGATGTGGGGCAAGGCGGCGCTTGCGGCGAAGGGGCTGCTCGACCGCGGCGAAGGCGACCCCGAGTTCAATCGCGAGCAGATCGCCCTCGCGCAGTTCTACATGACGCACGTTGCAACCGAGGCGGCGGGGTATGCCGAAACCGTCACGGAGGGACTGAGGATGAACCGCGTCGCGCTGCGCGCGTAAGCTCGGCCGATCGATAAGCTGGGGAACGCTGAAGGCGGAACTCGTGCATCACCGGCGGTTTGCCACCCGCGAGCAGGCCCGGCAACCGCCATCGCGCCCATCTTCGGACTGCCGGATCCGGCTAATGGGTAGCTGGAATCCGGCTTGTCCGCATGGTTCCGCTCAACGCCAGGAATAGATCGCGCCGATGACGAACGAGACCTGGGTCGAATCGCCGCGGTCATCCACCAACGGACTGTCCTTAGCGTCGCCCTGCAGCTTGCCCGCCCGGAGCATCGCGAGGCCCTTCCAGTCGCGGTTGATCTGCATGATTCCGCCGGCGGTGAGGAAAATCTCGTTGGTGCCGCCTTCCGCCTTGAAGTTGGGAAGGCCGGAAGTGCCGACGTTGCCCGGGTTCACCCCGTAGTAGTGATCGGTGTAGTCGTCGTCGGTCCAGATGACCCCGCCGCCCAGATGGAGATCCACCGTGGGGCTGATCTGCTGCCACCAGCGGCCGTTCAGCCGCACGCGGTTGCCGTCACTTTCGCCGTCGCGGAAGGCCGCCACGCCGGCGATGAAGCGGTTGCGCGGGTTGCCGGGGTCCGGCCATACCATATCGCCAAACACGCCGATCTCTACCGAGCTGTCCAGGTCGTCCATATCGTCTACGACCTTGTCGTCCACGTCGTCGCGCTCCGGATTGAAGGCCGCGATCGGGCCCAGGCGAAAGTGTGGACTCGCGATCAGGTTCACTGAAGCCTCGTTGCCGGTGACCTGCACGTAGCGGCCCTGGCCCCAGGTGTAGCGAAAGAAGGGCGCCAGCACGCCCGTTTGTTCATCGGAACCCTTGTAGTCAGGGACCACTCCGATGCCGGCACCGATCACGGCGCGCACCCGTTCGTTTTCCATCCCCTCCCCGACGACTTGCGCGGCGGCGGGGGTGGCGGCGACCACGAGAAGGGCGGCAAATGCGCCCGAATGCCACTTCCGATTGCTGGGCATATCCAGTCCTCCTTCACTGCTTCTTGTCACCCGACGTCGATGCCGGCTCGATGGACAGGGCAAGCGCCTCGGTATAGACGGCTTCCACCCGATCCCCCTTCATTACCACGTTAAAGTGCTCCGGATTCTGTACCTCGAGATCGACGATTCTGTCAGGCCCCTTCAAGGTGATGATCCTCTTTTCCGGGTCGACAGCGATCACGTCGGCGACGATGGTCACCTGCCGCGCCGCCATGCCCGCCGGCTGCTCGCCCGGCGCGGACCGTTCCAGCGTCCCGCGCTCGGAGCGTTCGCGGATCCCGCCGCCTTTCTTCAGGTCCAGGACGAGGGCTTGACTGTACTGTGCGACCACCACGTCGCCCTCCTTGATCTGGTCGAAGTTCCGTACCTCCTCACCGCACACCACATCCACCGCATGTCCCTGCGGTCCCTTGAGCCTCACGGTGCGGGTGGCCTTGTCGACGGCGAGGACCTCGGCTGTGATCCGGGCTGAAGAGACGATCGCGGCCTTGCCCGGCTTGCTGAGGGTAACCGTACTCCCGGTCGGGGCGGGTTGTTCGGCTGCCGCAGGCAATGCGAAAGTGGCAAGGGCAAGCAACGTTGCAGCGGTTCTGTGGGGCACGGGTGTCTCCTGAAGGGCAAGAAAGTTCCTAACAGGTGGGAACCGGCAATCCGACGGAACCTGTTCCCTCGGAAATCCAGGAAGCGGAATTTGTGCAATTCGTTCTCCGGAACCTGCCCATCAGCTCATCCCCGTCGCATGCCGGAACCCGAATGCGTCTCCGGATCGACGGCATCGAGCAGGGCTTGTTCATCCACCGACTTGTGCCGAAAGAACTCTGCGCCCAGGGTACGCGCCCGACAGGGCGGCAGCGCCGCCTGGCCCTACCGGCCTTTTTGAACCGGTTCTGTCGTAACGGCAGTGATGCCCAGATCGAGAGCGGCACCTTTCACCTTCGACGAAAGAACCGCTCATACGCTTGTCACGCTACCTTGAGAACATTCAGATATCGCAGCCGAGGCTACCGTGGCACGGAGGCGGCTGGAATAGGACTTTGGTCTCATTGGCCGCCCGACGACAGTGGATGCCTTTCCATGGTTCAAGGAGTCCCAACGATCCAGCAAGCATGGTGGTCGCGGAAGAACGGGGGTTTCCGGACGGATACGAGCAAGAGCCTCGCCAAGCGCAGCCCCGCAGCTTCTTCGACAGGCATGACTGCTCCCGAATCGGGCTTCCTTAGCCTGCGTCACCCGTAACCGGCTGTGCCAACGTCCGCGCCGCGGGCTGCGCGCCCCCTCCCAGTGCGCGATAGAGCTGCACCACCGAGGCATAGTGGGCGCGCGTCGTCTGGCTCAGCCTGAGTTCGGAGTCGAACAGCTGGCGTTCCGAGTCCAGCACTTCGAAATAATTCGCCACCCCCCCGGTGTAGCGCAGGGTGGCGAGCCGCAGCCGCTCGCGGTCGGCCACCACCGCACGAGTGAGTGCGGCGCGCTGCTCGCCCAGGCGCTGGTAGCCGACGAGCGCATCCTCGACCTCGCGGAAGGCGTTCTGCACGGTGCCGACGTAGCGTTCCAGAGCGATGCGCTGCTGCACCCGGGCTGCGTCCAGGTTGGCCTGCAGGCGCCCGGCCGTGAAGATCGGCACGGTGATCGCCTGCGTGATTGCCCAGGCCCGCCGCTCGCCGTCGAAGAGCTCGGACAGCTCGGGGCTGGCGAAGCCCAAGAAGGCGGTGAGGGAGATGACCGGGAAGAAGGCCTTGCGCGCAGCCTCCACGTCGGCCTCGGTCGCCGCAAGGCGCTGCTCGGCCTCGCGCAGGTCCGGACGCCGTTCGAGCAGGGTGGATGGGAGCCCGGCCGGCAGCTCGGGCGCCAGGCTCTCTTCGCCCAGGCGCCGACTACGATCCACCGGTCCGGGGTTGCGCCCCAGCAGGATGGCCAGGGCATGCTCGCTCTGGGCACGACGCCGCTCGATGTCGGCAAGGGACTGCTCGGCCGCGGCGAGCAGGGATTCGGCCTGGCGCACGTCGAGCGCCGAGGCAATCTCACCAATGAAGCGGGCATTGATCAGGCGCAGGGACTCGGCGCGGGATGCCGCGGTGCGGCTGGCGATCTCGGCCTCGGCGTCGAGCCCCACCAGATCCAGATAGCCGAGGGCGACCTGCGCCACCAGACTCACCTGCGCCGCCCGCGCCAGCTCCACGTCGGCCTGCAAGTCGCGCCGGGCGGCCTCGGTTGCGGCGCGTACCCGGCCCCAGAGGTCGATTTCCCAGCTCGACACTGCCAGGCCGAGGCTGGCGGTGGTGTCGATCTGGTTCTCGCTGCCGGTCAGCGCCGGCTGGCGCACGCGGGTGTAGGCACCGTCGGCGGCGAGCGTCGGGAACAGAAAGGAGCGCTCGAAGCCGTAGCGCGCCCGGGCGAGCTCGATGCGCTCGACGGCGATGACGAAGTCGTGGTTGTAAGCCAGGGCCTCGTCGATGAGGCGCGTGAGTTCAGGGTCGGCAAACGCCTCGGCCCACGTTAGCTCCGCCAGGTCTGACTCGGCTCGGGCCGGGTGGCGCCAGGCGGTGGGCGTTTCCACGGGGGGGCGCTGGAAGTCAGGCACCGCGGCGCAACTGCAAAGGCCTGCGGCACAGGCGGCCAGCGCCGCTGCCACGGGGGCCATGCGCCCGCGCCTCATTCCCGAACCTTCTGCTGCGGCGCCGTCAGCGGCATCCCGCTGCCGGCAGCGGGCGCCGCCCGCGGCTTGCCGAGGTAACTCACCACCACGAAGTAGAACAGCGGCGTGAAGAAGACCCCGATCAGGGTCGCCGCAAGCATGCCCCCGAGGATGCCGGTGCCGACCGAGTGCTGGGTCGCGGCGCCGGCGCCGGAGGCAATGACCAGGGGGATCACGCCGAGGATGAACGCGAGCGAGGTCATCACGATGGGGCGCAGGCGCAGCCTTGCGGCCTCCAGCGCCGCGTCCCTCACCGACGAGCCCTCCTCGTGGCGTTGCTTGGCGAACTCGACGATGAGGATCCCGTTCTTGCCTGCGAGTCCGACCAAGGTGATGAGGCTCACCTGGAAGAACACGTCGTTGGGCGTCATGCGCAGCAACAGCGCGAGGAGCGCGCCAAAGATGCCGATGGGCACGATCAGGAACACCGCCACCGGGAGCTTCCAGCTTTCGTACAGGGCGGCGAGGAAGAGGAAGACGAAGATGAAGGACAGGGCAAAGATGAAGCCCGCCTGGCCGCCCGAGATCTTCTCCTGCAGCGATTCCCCCGACCACTGGAAGCTCATGCCCTGGGGCAGTTTGGCAGCGGAGATCTCCTCCATCGCCGCCAGGGCCTCGCCCGAGCTGCGCCCCGGTGCGGCACGGCCGTTGAGCTGCACCGCCGGATACCCGTTGTAGCGGTTTACCGCGATGGGTGCGGAACGCCATTCGGTGCTGGCCAGGGTGCTCACCGGCACCATGTCCCCGGCCGCATTGCGTACATGGAAACGCTGCAGATAAACCGGGTCGGAGCGAAACTGCGGTTCGGCCTGGACCTTGACCTTGAGGTTGGTGCCGAAGGCGGTGAACTGGTTGATGAAGCTCGACCCGAGCAGGGTGCCGACGGTCTCGTAGATGTCGCTCAGTGGCACGCCCATGGACTTTGCCTTATTGCGGTCCACCTGCAGGAACAAGGTCTGCACCTGCGGCGCGGCGACGTTGCGCACCCCGAAGAGGCGCGGATCCTGACTGGCGGCGCCGAGCACCTCGGCCGTCGTACGGTTGAGTTTGTCGCGGTCGCCGTCGAGGGCCACCAGGCGGTAGTCGAAGCCGGCGACATTGCCCATGCCGGCGATGGGCGGCTCGTTGAGCGCAAATACCCGCGCGCCGGGGATGGCGGCGAAGCGGCCGTTGAGGCGCCGTATCACCTGGATGGCATGCTCCTCGGGGCCGTGGCGCTCGGACCAGTGCTTCAGCGTGACGAACAGGAAGCCCTGGTTGGTGTACCGGTAGAAGATCGAGAAGCCGGTGAGCCCGACCGCGGCGTGCACCGCGGGATCGGCGAGGACGATGGCCTCCACCTGCTGCAGGGTTTCCTCGGTGCGCGCCTGTGATGAGCCGGCGGGCATGTCGATGATGACGAAGCAGGTCCCCTTGTCCTCCTCCGGCACGAAGCCGCCCGGAATCAGATTGAACAGGAACACCACGCCGCCAAGCAGCACCGCGTAAATCAGCATGAAGCGCCAGGCCCGGCCGAGCATGTAGGCCACTGCCCCGGTGCAGCGGGCGGTGAGGCGCTCGAACCAGCGGTCGAAGGCGGCGATCGGGGCGAGCTTGTGACCGCCGGGCTTAAGGATCAGGGCGCACAGCGCCGGCGTGAGGGTCAGCGCCGTGAGCGCCGAGAGCAGGGTCGAGATGGTGACGGTCACGGCGAACTGCTTGTACAGGGTACCGGTCACGCCGGGGAGAAAGGCCACCGGTACGAACACCGCACAGATTACCGAGGTCACCCCGATGATGGCCCCTCCTATCCCCTGCATCGCCTTCCGCGCAGCCTCCCTGGGCGGAAGTTTCTCGTCGTGCATGATCCGCTCGACCGCCTCCACCACCACGATGGCATCGTCGACCACGATGCCGATCGCCAGCACGAGGCCGAACAGCGTCAGCATGTTGATGGAGAAGCCCATGAGCAGCAAGCCGGCGAAGGTGCCGACGATGGACACGGGGATCGCCAGCATCGGGATCAGCGTCGCCCGCAGGTTGCCGAGGAAGAGGTACACCACCAGCAGTACCAGCACCAGCGCTTCGACGAACGTGTGCACCACCAGTTCGATGGAGGCGTCCACGAACACGGTCGTATCGTAAGGGATGGACCATTCGATGCCACGCGGGAAGGTGGTGGCGAGCTCCTCCATCTTGCCGCGAACCGACCGCGCCAGTTCCAGGGCATTGGCCCCGAACAGCAGATAGACCGGGACCGCCACCGCCGGCTCGCCGTTGAGGCGGGCGCGGATCTGGTAGTTCTCGGCCCCCAGTTCGACCCGGGCGACATCGCGCACGCGCACTACCGAGCCGTCCGGGAGGGCCTTGACGATGATGTTGCGGAAGTCCTCGGGGTCGGCGAGGGTGCCCTGGGTGAGCATCGGGAAGCTCAGGATCTGCTCCGCCGAATGGGGCGCCTGTCCGATCTCGCCCACTGCATAGTTGGCATTCTGCTCGCGGACCGCGCCGACGATATCGCTGACGGTCAGGCGGTACTTGGTCAGCCGGTCAGGATCCACCCACAGCCGCATCGAATAGGGGTCGCCGAACAGCACCGCGTCGCCGACCCCCGGCAGCCGCCGCAACTCGGTGAGGACCGTGCTGTTCACCAGGTTGGCGACATAGTCGTTGTCGAAGCGCGGATCGGTGGATTTGACGATGACCACCTGGAAGATCTGCGGCGTGACCTTGTCCACCCGCAGCCCCTGGCGCAGCACCTCCTCCGGCAGCAGGGCCTCGACGCGCTTGACCCGGTTATTCACCTCGACAGTGGCCATATCCACGTCGGTGCCCGGCTCGAATGAAACGTTGATCTCCAGATAGCCGCTGGCGGTGCTGATGGATTGCATGTACAGAAGCCCGCGGATGCCATTGAACTCGCGTTCCAGGGGGGCGGCCACCATGTTCTCGAGGATTTCCGGACTGGCCCCGGGATAGGTGGTGCTGACCTTGACCTGGGGGGGCGCCACGTTGGGATACTGGTCGATGGCGAGCTGGGTTGCGGCGATGGCGCCGACGAGGGACAGGATCAGCGCAATGACGATGGCGAAGACCGGGCGATTGACGAAGAAGCCCACGGCCGCGTCCTCCTACCGGCCGGTGGCCTGGGCAGTCCCCGCTGCGGCGGAGGGCGTCGCCTCTCCGGCCACCGTCGCGTTGACCGGCATGCCCGGGGCAAGACGCTGCATGCCCTCGACCACCACCTTGTCGTCGGGGCCCAGGCCCTTGTCGATGATCCATTCCTTGCCGAACCATTGGCCGACCACGAGGTCGCGCCGCTCGGCCTTGCCGTCCGGTGTGACCACCCAGGCCATGTGTCCGTTCGGCACCTTGATCACCGCATCCTGGGGTATCAGCAGCGTATCGGGGCGCTCACCGGCGAGCAGTTCCACATTCACGAACATCCCCGGCAGCAGCCGCCGGACAGGATTGGGCACCACCGCGCGGGCGGTGATGGTGCCGCTGTCCTCATTGACCCGCATGTCGGCGAAGTCGATCTTGCCGGGCTGCTCGTAGGCCGAGCCGTCGGGCAGCAGAATGCGCGCGCGCAGCATGGTCTGGTCGCCCTTGACGAGGCCGGACTCCTGGTCGCTGCGGAAGGCCAGAAGGTCGCGGTCGGACACCGTGAAGTTGACGTAGATCGGATCGAGCTTTTCGATCGTCGCCAGATGGGTCGGCTCGCCCCGGCCGACCAGGCGCCCCTCGGGCACCAGCGTGGCGCCGATGCGTCCGGCCTCGGTCGCATAGACCTTGGTGTAGCCGAGGTTGAGCTTGGCCCGGTCCACCTTGGCCTTGGCCGACTGCACCGCCGCCTCGGCCTGCCGCAACTGGGCAAGGGCGTCGTCGTAGTCCTGCTTGCTGATCGCGTTTTCCTTGACCAGCGGGCCATAACGCGCTTCGCGTACCCGGGCGTTGGCGACATCGGCCCGGGCGCTCGCGAGCTCCGCCTCGGCGTCCCGCAGCGTCGCCTCGTAGGGTGCCGGATCGATGGAGTACAGCAGTTGGCCCAGGGCGACGTCGTTGCCTTCGGAATAGTGGCGCTTTTCGAGAATGCCCTCGACCCGCGCGCGTACCTCCACCGAGCGATAGGCGGCGATGTGGCCGACGAAATTTCGCGTGTAGGGAATGGACGCAACGCGGACCGGCGCGACCTTCACTTCAGGCGGCGGTGGGGCCCTCGCCGGGCCGTCCTGGCCCTTGCAGCCCGCGACCGCCAGCAGCGCAGTGGCGATGCCTGCGCCGAGGAGCAATCGTCGGCCGGTGGATGATTGCGACAGGTCGCGGATAGCGTCCATCTTACTCATCGCCTTTTCCCTGCGACTCGCGCTCAGAGCCCGTTACCCATTCGATGGCATCGAGTAGTGCCTGATCGTCCACCGGCTTGCGCAGGAAGAACTGGGCGCCGAGGGCGCGCGCCAGAACGCGGGTGTCCTCATCGTCGCGGGCCGAGACTGCAATCACCGGCAGATCGATCCCCGTCCGCTTCATGCTCGCCTGGATCTGGAGGCCCGTGAACCGCGGCATGGAGATGTCCAGCACCACGCAGCCGGCATCGTCCGGACGCACGCTGGAGAGGAACGCTTCACCGGTCTCGAACACGCTCGGTTGAAAGCCTGCCGCACGCATCAGCCGCGCAAGCCCCTTCCGCACGGAGACATCGTCATCGACGATATAGACGACCAATTTGTCCAAGCCTTTTGTCACGAGCAGGGCAACCCGTCAGCCTTTGCCACAGACCGTATGCCTGACGTGACCCGGGTGAAATTGGACCTTGGTCCCATCGGCTGGATCAGGGTGACTCGGCGCCTAGAGGAGTTGGCGTGCCGCTTCCGCAAAGAGCATGGCCGCCGGCAACATGGCGGCTTTGGGAAAGCGCGCGAGGACGAAGACGCGCGTCTCGGGCGGATCGGCTGGAATGAGGGCCGACTGGAACACGATCTCCTCTCCCGATGCGGGATCGTCGTCATCCGCTACCACGTTCATGCGATCGAGCCGCCGCCGGACGGTGGTGACATAAAACCTCTGTCCGGCGTCGCACAGGGCCTCGATGATGCGCTCCAGCTCCTCGTCGAGGCGCTCGGCGCCGGTAGTCATACCGGCCAGGGTGCGGGAGTTTTCTTCCAGCCGGGCGCGGACCTGCGCCAGCTTTTCCGCATCCGCCGTGCGTTCGCCCGCCAGCGCGGCGTTCATGCCCTGACCGGCCTGCTCCAGCAGGCTCAGCCGCGTCTTGAGGAGAGCACGCTCCTGCTCGAAGGCTTCCCGCTGCCTCTGCTCGGCGGCCACGCGGCCGACGCCGTCCATGACGAGCTGATCGACGATGCGTCGCTCGACCTCGGTCCGCAGCTCAGCCTCGGTGAGCCCCAGAATGCGCACCCGATGGTCGGTGAAGCCTACGGTGGTCTGCTCCACGTCGTGGCGGATGACGCTGCCTTCGAGCGCGGTGCCCAGGACGCGGCGCTCTTCCATGCGTGTCCCGATGACGGCATAAACCTCGTCGGCCAGGGGGTGCTCGTCGAAGAAGGCACGCAGCTCGATGGAGCGGCTGAAGGCGCGGACGACATCGTCGGGGGTGGCGAAAAGGGAACGCATGCAAGGGTCGGCCGCCCAGCCCGCCGCGGTGGCCTCCCGGGCCGCGGGCACGGTGGCCACCAGTTCCGCCGCATAGGTCAGGGCCGAGGCCACGGCCGGGGTGAGACGTCGAGCATAGCGCGGAGCGTAGCGCAGACGCGGATTGGCCGTCTGCACAATGCGCTCCACCGCCTCGGCGATCCGCGCCCTATCCGGCCCGCTGGGTGGGGCGGCGCCGCCTCGCAGCCAGTCCAGAAGGCCCATGCCGGCCTTACGCCATGATGTTTACGCCGCCATCGACGTACAAGGTCGCGCCGGACAGCCGGCGGGCGTAAGGGGTGGCCAAGTAGGCACAAGCGAAGCCCACGTCCATGATGTCCACCACCTCTCCGAGGGGCGCGCGCTGGGCCGCCTCGGTGAGCAGCACGTCGAAGTCCTTGAGCCCGGAGGCGGCGCGGGTCTTGAGGGGCCCCGGGGAGATGGCATGCACCCGGATGCCCCGCGGACCCAGCTCATAGGCGAGGTAGCGGCAGGCGGCTTCCAGCGCCGCTTTCACCGGCCCCATCAGGTTGTAGTTGGGCACCACCTTGTTGGCACCGTAATAGCTCATGGCGAACATGGTGCCGCCTTTCGTCATGAGGGGTGCGGCCAGCCGGGCCATGCGGAGGAAGGAATGACAGGACACGTCCATGGCCAGGCCGAAGCCCTCGGCCGAGGAGTTGAGCAGCCCCTGCTGGAGGTCTTCCTTGGGCGCCCAGGCGATGGAGTGCACCAGAATGTCGAGAATGCCCCATTGCTCGGTGATGGCCCCGAACACCGCTTCCAGTTCGCCCTCCTTCGTCACGTTCAGTGGCATGTAGATGGGCGAGCCTATATCCCTGGCCAAGGACTCGGTGTAGTTGCGGGTCTTCTCGTCGGCGTAGGTGATGGCGACCTCGGCACCCAGCTCTGCAAAGGCCTTGGCGCAGCCCCATGCAATCGAGGTGTCGTTGGCCACACCGACCACCAGGGCCCTGGCGCCCTTCAGGGGCGGGCGCGGAATCTCGAGGACCATGTCTCTCTCCTCAGTGCGTGGCGATCACACGCTTGGTGTGGCGGGCGATCATCAGTTCTTCGTTGGTGGGAATGACCCAGGCCGCGACGCGGCTGGATGCGGTGCTGATACGCGGTCCATCCGCCTCGTTGGCGCCCGGGTCGAGTTCCAGCCCCAGCCACGCCGCGTCAAGACAGACCCGCCCGCGTATCGCAGCGGCATGCTCGCCGATGCCGCCGGTGAACACCACGGCGTCGATCCCGCTTAGCGCCGCGGCGAGCGAGCCCAGCTCGCGACCGATGCGATAGACGAAAAGATCCACCGCCAGCCGCGCGGCGGGGACGTCGCTCGCGAGCAACTCGCGCATGTCGCTGGAGACGCCGGAAACGCCCAGCAGGCCGGACTGCTTGTAGATGAGGGTTTCGATGGCGCGGGCGTCCATCTTCAACTCGTCCATGAGGTAGAGGATCACCCCGGGATCGAGGCTGCCGCAGCGGGTACCCATGGGTAGGCCATCCACGGCCGTGAAGCCCATGGTGCTCGCCACGCTGCACCCGCCGGCGATGGCGCACATGCTGGCGCCGTTGCCCAGGTGCAGCACCACGATACGGCCGGCGGCCGCCTTGTCGTCGAAGCGGGGCAGCACGCTGGCGATGTACTCGTAGGACAGACCATGGAAGCCGTAGCGGCGCACGCCACGCTCGGTGACGGCCGGCGGCAGGGCGAACATTTGCGCCAGTTCAGGCTGCGGGCGGTGGAACGCGGTGTCGAAGCAGGCGACCTGGGGTAGTTGTGGTACCCGCTCGGCCACCAGGCGGATCGGGGCCAGGTTGTGGGGCTGGTGCAGGGGCGCCAGGGGAATGAATTTCTCCAGCCGGGTCAGCACCTCTTCGTCAGTGCGCACCGGACGGGAGAACGCCTCTCCGCCATGCACCACCCGGTGGCCCACGGCAACCAGCGTGTAGCTGTTGCGAAGGCCTAGCAGGAACTCGACGAGGTGGGTGACTGCGCCGCGATGGCCCAGCTGTGTGCCATCGGCCCAGCGCTTTTCGCCCCGCACCGCACCGTCGGTATCCTTGGCGACAAAGTGGGGCGCGGTGAAGAGGCCCTCGATCAGGCCGCGCAGGCGCAGCTCGGGTTCGTCGGGGTGGTCGACGAAGACGGAGAACTTGATGCTGGACGAGCCGGCGTTCAGAACCAGGATGGCATCTTGCATGATCACCCCAGGACCTTGCCGCCGGACTCGCGGCGCGCCCTGGCCACCAACGCGGCGACTGCGCAGGAAGCCAGGCGGGTCCTTACCGAGTCGGAGCGGCTGGTGAGGATGATGGGCACCCGCGCCCCCAGCACGATGCCGGCGGCGTCGGCTCCGGCGAGGAACGACAGGCTCTTGGCGAGCATGTTGCCGGATTCGAGGTCCGGTACCACCAGCACGTTGGCGCGGCCGGCCACCGGGGAGTCGATCTTCTTGATCTGCGCCGCTGCCAGGCTGATGGCGTTGTCCAGGGCGAGGGGGCCGTCAAGGATGGCGCCGGTGATCTGGTGGCGGTCGGCCATCTTGCACAGGGCCGCAGCCTCGATGGTGGAGGGCACCGCGGGGTTGACGGTTTCCATCGCCGAGAGGATGCCCACGCGGACCTCCGCGAGATTCAGGGCATGGGCCAGGTCGATGGCGTTCTGCACGATGTCCACCTTCTCCACCAACGTCGGGGCGATGTTCACGGCGGCATCGGTGATGATGAGCGCATCCTCATGGCCCGGCACGTCCATCACGAAGCAGTGGCTCACCCGCCGCGCCGTGCGCAGCCCGGTGTCGCGCTTGACCACCGCGCCCATCAGCTCGTCGGTATGGAGGCTGCCCTTCATGAGCGCCTCGGCCTTGCCCTCCCGCACGAGCTCCACGGCCTTGGCGGCCGAAGCCTGGCTGAAGGGCGTGTCGACGATCTCCAGCCCCTTGATGTCGATATCGTGCTCGCGCGCCACCGCTTCGATGCGCTCCGTCGGACCCACGAGGATGGGGGCGATGAGACCATTCTTCGCCGCGTCCACCACACCCTGAAGGGAGCTCTGATCGCAGGGATGGGCCACCGCCGTGGGGGTGGGCGGCAGCGTCCTGCACTGGTCGATCAGGCGTCGATACTTGTCATGATTGCCGGTCATCGGTTTTCCCTCGTCTTCACCTCTCAAGCTTTCTTGAGCGCCGCGATCCGCTGGCGCGGGGCGGGCTTCGTTCCGAGCTCGGAGCGTATCCGTTCCAGCATGGCGAGTTGCTCGGCGGTAGGCCTGCTCCCGCGTACCCGCTCGTCGGCTGTCAGGCGCTCCAGGAGGGTCAGCAGACGCTCACGCTCGCCTTCGTCGGCGAGCAAGTGAGCAAGCGTGGCGAGCGCCTTCTCGCCTTCGTAGCGCACGATGATCTCCTGCTCGCCGCGGATGCGTCGCCATTCCTCCATGGGCAGCTTGGGAGGTAGCAGGTCGGCATAGTCCTTGGCGATTTCCTGCCGCATTGCCACCCTGGAGAGCGGAATGTCGCCCGGCCGCACCAGCAGGGCCGCCACTCGGGCGAAGGCTTCCGCGTATCCTCCCTCGGCCACGGATGCGAGGGCCTCCTGTACGAAGGGCAACTGGCGTGGATCGACCGCCTTCGCAGCGGTCTGTTCCTCGGTGTCGCGCTTGTCGGCCAGGGATAGGGAGAACATGCTGCCGTAGGTCTGGAAGAAGGCCGCCTCGCTTGCCGCGTCGCGCATGCCCCGGTAATAGTCCAGGGAAGCGCTGATGAACTCGGAGACTAGCTTCTCGGTGCGATGGGGCAGGTCGTCCGTGTCGCTGGCCTGACGCTGCGCCTTGACGGCCTGCGAGGCTGGCTTGAGCCACCACAGCCAAGGATTGCGATCGGAAACCGCCCAGCGCTGCATGCGCAGGGGGTGGAATTCCCGCATCAGCCGCGCCGAGAAATCGCTGGACGCGGCCTGGATCAGCGGCTGGGCGAGGATCTCATAGGCGCGGCGGTTGAACTCCGACACCTTGGCCACCGCCTGGAAGGGTTTTTCGTCGACGCGACCCAGGCGGTTGATGCGCGCGGAGATCTCCTCCAGTCGATGCTCATGGAATTCCACTTCATATTCCACCTGCCCGTCGCTGCCCTGGCTCTCGGTAATGGCCATGCCATAGAGGCCCGGCGGCAGCACCTCGATGGATTTCAGTACGGAGACGATCTGGGCATGCTCCTTTCTGGCCACCTTGCCGGAGACGAAGATGCCCAGGTGCCCGATGTCCCGATGCAGCAGGCCGACGATGACCTGGCCGCGGGCCTTGATCTCCTCGGTGCTGCCGTACACGTCCGACACCCAGTTGAACGCCTGCTGGGGCGGGGTGATGTTGTCGCCCATCGAGGCGAACAGGATGATCGGGGACTTGATCTCCCGCAGGTCGAAGGCCTCGCCGTCGGCGGCGCGCGTCTCGCCCGACCAGATCTTGTTGCCGACGAAGAGGTTGTTGGTGATCCACTCGATCTCCTCGCGGTTCATCAAGTAGAAGCCACCCCACCAGCGCTCGAATTCAAGAAAACGCGGGGGTTCGGTATCCGCATTGGCGAAGACGTGGTAGTACTTGTCCCAGAAAGTATTGGCGGGGTTGAGATTCTCGAAGTTCTCCACCAAGTAGGCGCCGTCGAACACGCCGTTCCCCAGGTCGGCGGCGAAGGAGGCCAGCCAGGCACCGCCCAGCATGCCGCCCGCGTAGCGCATCGGGTTGTCGCTCGCGCCCTCCTGCCAGGCGCCGCCCCAGTAGGACATGGGCGCGCCATTGATGACCACCGGGCCGGTGTCGTCCGGGTCCGAGGCGGCCAGCATCATCGCTGCCCAGCCGCCCTGGCAATTGCCTACCAGCGCCGGCTTGGGGCTGTCGGGATGGAGCTCGCGCACCTTGCGCACGAACTGCTGTTCGGCCGCACAGACATCGAGCAGGGTCTGGCCCGGCTCCGGCTCGCGGAAGAAGATCACGAAATAAACCGGATGGCCCTCACGCAGGGCCACGCCCACCTGGGAGTCGTCCTTGAATCCGCCGATGCCCGGCCCGTGGCCGGCGCGGGGATCTACGATCATGTAGGGCCGGCGCTTGGGATCCACCGTCACGCCTTCGGGCGGGACGATGCGGACCAGGGCGTAATTGACCGGCCGTTCGAAGCTGCGTGCGTCCAGCACTGTCTCGTAGTCGAAGTGCAGGAGCGGCGGCTGGTCTTGCGCGAGGTGCTCCAGATAGTTGTTGCCGCGCTGGCGCAGGGTGTCCATCAGGATCACCGAGCGTTGGGCGAAGTCCACCGAATAGCTCCACCAGTCGCTCCAGATGTTCCATGGCGCCGCGGGCCGGGACTGGAGCTCGGTCAGGTACTCCTGCCAGGCCGTTCGGACGCGCTCCTGGAAGGTTTCCTGGGCGATCGAGACGCGCTTCTGGAACAAGTGCAGCACCTTGCTCGAAATTTTCTGGCTTCGAGCGAGCCGGGTAGCAGCGTCAGCCATCATGATCCTCAGCTTTCCGACTATCGAAAGAGAAAGAGCCGGGGGGCGAACGGGTAGCGCGAGCTGCGCTGTCGCGTCCTCCGGCATGATGCGCCTCCCGGACAGGCAAGCGCAGCACCACTGGCAGGAATTCACCGCCGGATACATCGCGCGGCGCCGTCATCAGACCTTCTCGGGAACGAGCGTGCAGCGATGGTTGCTGCGACAGTGCTCCGCCCGCGGGCGGTCGCCTCAGCGGCCCTGTCGTGCCTGCTCGTTGGCCAGCGCCTTCGCGGTGATCTCCCGGTATAGACTCAGCATGCGTGACGCAATGTCGCGATATTCCGGATGCTGCTCCACCAGGGGGCCGATGGTTCTCGCGTCGCTGAACACCTCTTCGAGGAAGGCCACATCGCGATCATCCAGCAGCCCGCCTCCGTCCACCTTCTCCTTCAGGGCCTCCGCCCGCGGCAAGCGCTGCTCGACTGCCCGCTTCACGAGCGTCGTCATCAGCCCCAGATCCTTTGTCGGCTCGCTCATCGTGCTTCCTTTCCAGAAGTTGTCCCTCGGCACGGACCCGATAGTGCACCGACGGTTCTGCAAGGAAAACGCTATCCTCGACACCGAGCGTCGCATATTGGACCTTGGGCCTATTCAGGCGTCCAATCGCCCCACCTTCATCGTTACCGGGGCGGGCGCCGCAGGCCGAGGACCGTGCCTTCGCGTCGCTTGTCGGCACCGCCGAACTGGAGCCCGGTTCGCAAGTCGATCAGGATGGCCTGGACCGCGCCGATCGATGCGTTGCACACCGGAGCGCCTTCTTCCGTCAGGACGGGATGGCCGAGGGCGGCGAGGTGTTCGAGGGAAGTCTGCGGCAGGCCGGCTTCGCAGCTCACCGCACCGGCCGGCGAGGTCACGGACAGGCGGGGCGCGTCGATCGCCTGCTGCAGGTCCATTCCGTGGTCGATCAGGTTGAGCGTGGTGTTGAGGACGACGTTGATGATCGTCGCGCCGCCGGGCGACCCATACGCGACGAGCGGTTCGCCGTCGCGGAAGACGATCGTCGGCGCCATCGACGAGCGCGGCCGCTTGAACGGCGCGACGTCGTTCGCCCCCGGGTTACCGGTCGCCGCGTCGTACTGCGGCGTGAAGTTGAAGTCGGTCAGCTCGTTGTTGAGCAGGAAGCCGTAGCCGGGAACCATGATGCCGGTGCCCCACGTGCTCTCGATCGTCGTCGTGTAGCTCACGACGTTGCCCGAGCGGTCGACGACGGAAAAATGGGTCGTATGCGCGCCCTTTTCCTCGTCGAGCGGTGCAAGCGCGACGCTCGCTCCCGCGTCGGCGGAATCCGCGTCGCACGGGCGCGGGTCGGCCGCCTGCGGCGTCGCCATACGGGAATGCAGATCGATGAGCGCGCGCCGCGTCGCGAGGAAGCACTCGGACAGCAGGCCGCGCACCGGCACCGGGACGTGGTCCGCATCGCCCATCCAGACCGCGCGATCGGCATAGGTCAGGCGCATCGCCTCGATCATCGCGTGCATCGTGTGCCCGCCGCCGAAGCCCCAGTTCTCGCCGCCGCCACCGAGCGGAAAAGGCTCGAGGAGCTTCAGCATCATGATCAGGGACAGGCCGCCGGAAGAGGGCGGGGGCATCGACTTGACGGTATACCCGCGGTAGTGACCTTCGACGGGTCGGCGCACGTCGACGTCGTACGACGCGAGGTCTGAGAGGCTCATGCGCCCGATGCCGGCGGCGCCGAGTCGCGTGCGCTGCTGCGCTTCGACGATCCGCTGCGCGATGTCCCCTTCGTAGAACACTCGAGTGCCCCGCTCGGCGATGAGCCGGAACGTCTTCGCGAGATCAGGCTGCACGAGCCAATGCCCGGCGGGAAGCGGCTCGCCGTTCGGCAGGCGGAAGACGGCGCGGGTTTCCGGCTGGAACGTGACGCGGACGCTGGCGGTGCGTTCCGCAAGGAAGCGGTTGATCGCGAACCCCTCTTCGGCGAGGCGGATCGCGGGCGCGAGCGCGTCCGCGAGCGTCAGCGTCCCCCACCGTCGCAGCGCGAGGTCGACGCCTGCGAGCGTGCCCGGCACGCCGACCGAGTGTCCGCTCGTCGAGGCGTTCGCGAAAGGCTGACCGAGGAACATGTCGGGCGCCGCCGCCGCGGGCGCCTTTTCGCGCGAGTCGATGATGAGGGTGCGGTCCTCGGCGGCGAGGTGCACCATCATGAAACCGCCGCCGCCGAGGCCGGACAATTGCGGCTCGACGACGTTGAGGGCGAACTGGATCGCCGCGGCGGCGTCGATCGCGTTGCCGCCGGCGGCGAGGGCGCGGGCGCCGACCTCCGCGGCGAGCGGATGCGATACCGCCACGACCCCTTCGCGAAACCCGGTCGCCGCCTCGTGCGGGCGCTTGCCCTCGGTGAATCCGATCGGCGCGCCGTTCGGCTGCGCGACGCTGCTTCCAGCGTCTTCCAGCCCGAGCGCAAACGGCGACAGCATGAGGCCGACGGCAAGCAGTCCTGCGCGCGCGCGGGCGAGCCGCCCGGCGAAGAACCTCCGGTTCATCTTCTTCTCCTCCGCGGATCGGTACCCGAACCCGCCGCCGATGTCATTCCAGATTAGGTGCGAAAAGTAAAAGTGGAAGACTCGGCCGCGGCGCGAGCCCGCGCTGCGGGACGGCGTGAAACAATAGCCGCCCGAAAACACCCGCAAGAAGGCGGCCGCAACGGCATTCCCGTTCGCAACCCCATGCGTCCTTTGGAAAGACTCCAGTCCCTCGGTTCGAATCGCTTCGTATCTCCGCTGCAACGCATCGCGCTGTGCGCCCTCGCGTTCGTGCAGCGCCATCCGAAACTTGTCGCCTTGTTCGGGTTCGTGTCGGGCGTCGCGAGCTTCGTGCTCGTCGACCGGCAGGACGACTTCGCCCGGGTCATCCCGGTGCTGATGCTCGTGAGCTGGGTATGGCTGACGCTCGAGAATGTCCTGAACCGCGGGCTCGTCCGCTGGTTCGGCCTGGAAATGCCGCCGGCGCTGCTGCGCTACGCGACGCAGCTGATTCACCAGGAAAGCCTCTTCTTCGTGCTGCCGTTCTTCTACGTGACGACCGCGTGGAACAGCGAGCAGTTCGTGTTTTCCGGACTGCTCCTCGCATCGGCGCTCGTCGCGATTCTCGACCCGGTCTATTTCCGCTGGCTTGCGGCGCGCCGCTGGATCTATCTCGCGTATCACATGCTGACGCTGTTCGCGGTGCTGCTCGTCGCGCTGCCGATCATCTTTCAGCTGGCGACGCCCGAGAGCTACAAGCTCGCGCTCGCGGCGGCGGTGCTGCTGTCCGTGCCGAGCCTGCTGCGGACGGTGCCGCCGTCGGTGCGGTGGCGGTGGCCGGCGCTGATCGGCCTCACGCTCGGGCTCGGCACGGTTGGCTGGCTCGCGCGCGGATCGGTGCCGCCCGCGACACTGTGGCTGACCGACGTCGCGGTCACCGAGACGATGAGCGAGCGCTCGCCGGGCGACAGCCTCGCGACGGTGACGGCGGCGCAACTCGAGGCGAACGGCCTCTTCGCCTTCACCGCGATCCGGGCGCCGCGAGGACTCGACGAGCGGATACGCCACGTCTGGGTGCATGACGGGGCGATCGTCGAGCGGATCGCGCTGGACATCCACGGCGGGCGCGAGGCGGGCTATCGCGCGTGGACGCACAAGCGGAATTTTCCGCCGGATCCGGCTGGCCGCTGGCAGGTAATGGTGATGACGGAAGCAGGACAAATGATCGGTATGCTTCGCTTCCGGGTTGTACGGTAATGCGCCCGGTTCGCTGCCTTCCGGGGCTGCGGTAGCGAGGCTTTTTCTTGGAGAGGGATGATGCAGGTTGATTATTTGCGCAGGACGGCTGCGCAGGCGTTTTTCGCGGGCTGGGTGACGGTCTTCGCGGTGGGCCCGGTGGCCGCCGACAAGCCGGAATGGGCCGGGGGCGGCGGTGGCAAACCCGAAAAACACGACAAGGATCGGCGCGCAAACCAGGACCGGAGGGACGAGCCGCGCGGACACGATGACCGGTACGGGAATGATCGTGACGACCGCCGCGGCGACCGCGACGGGCCGCGGGCGGATGATCGCCACGGGGGCGAGCGCGACGGGGTGCGTCACGGCACGGTGCGTTTCGACGATCACCACCGCACGGTGATCCGCGAGCACTACACGCGGGAGTTTCGCGCCGGCCATTGCCCGCCGGGACTCGCGAAGAAGGGCACCGGTTGCATGCCGCCGGGGCAGGCGAAGAAATGGCATGTCGGGCGCCCGCTGCCGCGCGACGTCGTGTTTTACGACTTGCCGCCGGCGATCGTCGTCGAACTCGGCGTCCCGCCGGTGGGTCACCGTTTCGTCCGGGTGGCGAGCGACATCCTGTTGATCGCCATCGGCACGGGGATGGTGATCGACGCGATCGAGGATCTGGACAGGATGTAATCCCCTCGCGTCGCGCGAGGTCCTGTCGGGGGCGCCAGCGGAACGGCTTCCGGGCGGTTCGGCATGTTCCTCACTCCTGCAGGCTCGGCGGGATTCCCGCCGGGGGCATCGCGGCTGCTGGAAAGCGCCGACGACGCGCAGGCGATCGGGCATCCGCTGCCATCGCATTCGATGCAGTGTGGGATCGCGCCGGATCTTCAGGTCTGCCCGCTGGAAACCTGGGTGTCGCGTCGCATCCGCTGCAGCACCGTCACCGCCGCGACGACAACGGCGCCGGCCAGCAGCCCGACCCCGGCGTTGAGCAGGCTCGGCGTCAACGCCTGCAGCACTCCGCCGACCGCCGGGAGGTCCGCGGCGCGATCGGCGAGCGCCTCGATGCCGTGATGCAGCGCAGGAACGCCGTGCGCGAGGATGCCGCCGCCGACCAGGAACATCGCGGCGGTGCCGGCGACGGACAGCGACTTCATCAGCCACGGCGCCGCTTTCAGGATCGCCGCGCCCGTTGCGCGCTTCACCCCTGCGAATGCGCCGCCGCCCGGTTGCCGGCTGAGGTACAGCCCCGCGTCGTCGAGTTTGACGATCCCGGCGACGAAGCCATAGACGCCGACCGTCATCAGCAGAGCGATGCCGACGAGCACCGCGACCTGGATCGCGAACGGCGCGCCCTGGACGGTGCCGAGCGTGATCGCGATGATCTCGGCCGAGAGGATGAAGTCGGTCCGTACCGCGCCGCGGATTTTTTCGTGCTCGAACGCGACCAGGTCGACCGCCGGATCGGCGATCGCCTCGACGAGTTCGGCATGACGGTTGCGGTCCTCCGCGCGGCTGTGCAGGAACTTGTGCGCGAGCTTCTCGAAGCCTTCGAAACAGAGGAACGCGCCGCCGACCATCAGCAGCGGCGTCACCGCCCACGGTGCGAAAGCGCTGATCGCGAGCGCGGCCGGCACGAGGATCGCCTTGTTCCGGAGCGATCCCTTCGCGACCGTCCACACGACCGGCAACTCGCGATCCGGTGTCACGCCGGTGACTTGCTGCGCGTTCAGCGCGAGGTCGTCGCCGAGCACGCCGGCGGTCTTCTTCGTCGCGAGTTTGGTGAGCACCGAGACGTCGTCGAGTACCGATGCGATGTCGTCGATCAGGGTGAGCAAGCTGGACGCGGCCATCGAATTATCCTTCTGCGGCCGTCCGCAAGCAGGCACGGCGGGTTGGAGGTCGAGCGGCTCGCGCCGGGAGACGATGGCGAGCAACCGATGGTGAGCGGCGGAAAACTGCAATCGAAGGTCCCGGATGCACAGCAACTCGCGCGCAGCAGCTTCCCGCGCAAGGCCCGCTTGCGGCCTCGATCGCCGTGCCGCAAGCGGGCAACCGGCAGCTAACGCGCGGCGAATGGCACCCGCGCTGCGTTTCTGTGGTCCAATTTCCCACGGTGTTCCGCCCGAGTCTTTCCGTCGCCCGACGCCACGCATGATACAAGACGGGGACGGAATGCCGGTCGGGTGTGCAGCGGCGGGAACCGTGCGAAACGGGGAGGGCGCGTTGCAGCCGCGTGACTGCGATCCCGGCTGCGCCACTTGGAAAACGTTGCATGTCGAATAAATGGACGCGCAAACGCATGATCTGGACTGTCGTTGTCGCAGTGCTGGTCACCGGAGTCGTCGCGCTGCTGCTGATGAATCTGGCGGCGCCCGAGAAGAAGCTGGAGCAGACGCTCCCGCACCGCTATTCAATCGACGACCCGCAGTTCCGACGGGAAATGTCGGTGATGCTGGGGCCCGCGATCGTCGGCGGCAATCGTGTCGTCGCGCTGCAGAACGGCGACGCGATCTTCCCGGCGATGCTCGACGCGATTCGCGAGGCGAAGACGTCGATCACGTTCGAAACGTACATCTACTGGTCGGGCGAGATCGGCAAGAAATTCACCGAGGCGCTGTCGGAGCGCGCGCAGGCCGGCATTCCCGTCAACGTCGTCATCGACTGGGCCGGCAGCGTGAAGATGGACGAAAAGCTGCTGCAGCGCATGGAGCAGGCCGGCGTGCGGATCCATCGCTACCGGCCGTTGCGCTGGTACTCGCTCAACCGCATCAACAACCGCACGCACCGCAAGCTGCTCGTCGTCGACGGCCGCATCGGCTTCACAGGCGGGATCGGTATCGCTGATCAATGGCTAGGGCATGCGCAGGATCCCGAGCATTGGCGCGAGTCGCATTTCCGGATCGAAGGTCCGGCAGTCGCCCAGATGCAGGCCGCGTTCAACGACAACTGGATCAAGACCACCGGGGAAGTGCTCAACGGGGACGCGTATTTCCCACCATTGTCCGCGGCCGGCGACGTCGATGCGCACTTGTTCATCGCCTCGCCCGCGAGCGGCAGCGAGAGCATGCATCTGATGTACATGATGGCCGTGAGCGCCGCGAAGCATTCGATCGATCTCGCCGCGTCGTATTTCGTGCCCGACGCGTTGATCGTCGAGGAGTTGATCGCAGCGCGCGAGCGCGGCGTGCGCATCCGCGTCCTGCTGCCCGGCCCGCACATCGACTCCGACGCGGTGCGGCTCGCGTCGAAGGCGAGCTGGGGGCCGCTGCTGAAGGCCGGGATCGAAATCCACGAATACCAGCCGACGATGCTGCATACGAAGCTGCTCGTCGTCGATCGCGAACTCGTCTCCGTCGGTTCGACGAATTTCGACATCCGGTCCTTCCGGCTCAACGACGAGGCGAGCCTCAATCTCTACGATCGCGCATTCGCCGAGGCGATGACCCGGGTGTTCGAAACCGATCTGGAACAGGCCCGGCGCTACACGTACGAAACGTGGCAACAGCGGCCGCTGAAGGAGAAGCTGATCGAGAAGTTCGTGTTGCCGCTGAAGTCGCAGTTGTAACGTCCTGCGGAGCACCGCATCAGCGCGCGGCGGCGAGGACGAAAACGATGTCGCCGACCGCGATGCCGTCTTCGTCGCGGAATTCGACCCAGCGGCATTCTTCCGGGTCGCGATCGATCGGGTCGCTGCGCTCGTACGGTGTTCCTTTTTCGTCCCGCCAGTACGTCTGCGTGACGAGCGGCGGGTGCCCGGGCGCGGTGATGCGCCAGTGGAGGTGGCGGCGGCGGTTGCCGTAGTGCGCGGGCACGATGCTGCGAAAGCTCGTGCGACCGTCGGGGCCGCAGATGGCCTGCCCGCGCAGATTGATTTCGTTGCGCCGGTACCGCGAGATGTCGCCGTCGTCGTCCGGATGGTACTGGCCGTCGCTGTCGGCGTGCCACAGTTCGACCGTCGCACCGGCCAGCGGCGTGCGCGCGTCGGCGCCGCCGAGGACGAGCGCCGAGACCCGCAGCGGCGTCCCGGCGGCGTTCTGCAGGTTGATGTCCGTCGTGACCGGTGCGTTGCTGACGTAGAACGGCCCGGCGGTCGCGCGGCCGGTCGGGCCGCAGGTTGCGAGGGCTGCGCGGACTGACGCGCCTTGCGTGCCGGCGGCGTTCGTGACCCCGGCGAGCAGCAGGCCGGACCCGATGGCCGTTAGGATTTGGCGGCGATCGCTCATGAATTTGCTCCGGACGTGGGGGGCGGAAGTGCGGGGGCCGCCCCGGCTTCGCCGTCGAACGGACCGTTCCCGTTGCGTTTGGCCATCGCCGTCGCCGACTCGTTCCCGGCACGTCGCTTGCCGAACGCCGATCGACGCGGAACGTGTGGAGACGGGCCACCATGCGCAAGCACGGAGCAGGAGGGGATGGCGACAGAGGCCGGCGACGCTGGTCGCAGAAGGTGACCGAAACCAGCCACGCGCTCGACCTCGAGCCGGGCGTGTTTTCCCTCTCCGACCCGCGTGAAATCGCGCGGTCGCTGCAGCGCTCCGCTGAGGCGAGTGAACAGCGCAAGGCGACCTCGTTGCGTTCCGCGATGTCGATGCTGAATTTCTACATCAACCGCGCGGGGCGAAAACTGCCCGCCGAGCGAAGGCGGTGCCTGGAAGCCGCCAAGGACGAGTTGCGGGCACTGTATGGCCGACCTCGGTCGGGCGGCGAATAAAGGGTACGCGGATTGCTAAACGTCTGTTCCGGTCGGCGGCGCGGCGAAGCATCCCGCGATACGCGCTTCGCCCGCGTTCGCGCTGTACGGCGATCTGCGCCGGTTGGGGCTGTGTGCCGATGCGAAACGGAGCGAACCGTCGGGCGGAGGGCGTCGGTGCGGCAGGGGTCGAGCGGTAACGGATCGACATCCGTGTGTAACTCGTGCACGCCGACCCCGTCGTCCGTCGCGCTCGCGTGCCGATGGGCCTCGGCAGAACGGATGGTTCCGGAAGTGTCGATGAGGCGCTTGCCGCTGCACGACGCCCGCCTCGGCAACGCCGGATCGGACAAGGACCCCGAATTCAATCGATGAGGTGACCGACATGCAACTTCCACTGCAAATCGTCTTTCATGGACTCGACCCGTCGGAAGCGATCGAAGCGAGGATCCGCGCGAAGGTCGAAAAGCTCGAGACCTTTCATCACGGGATCATGAGCTGCCGCGTCACGGTCGAGCAGCAGCGCGGCCATCGCAACCATGACCATCGCTTCAACGTGCGCGTCGACCTGCACATTCCGGGCCATGAACTGGCCGTCAACCGCAATCACGATGCGGATGTCTACGTCGCGCTGCGCGACGCCTTCAATGCGGCCGGGCGGCTCCTCGAGGACGAGGTGCGGCAGCAGCGCGGCGCGGTGAAAGCGCACGAGCTTCCTCAGCACGGTCGCATCGCCCGGCTCGATGTCGATGGCGGCCACGGCTACATCGAGACGCCGACGGGCGAGGAGGTGTACTTCAGCCGCGAAAACGTGATCGAGCCGCCATTCGAGAACATCGAGGTCGGCGCCGAAGTCCAATTCCTCCTCGAGCCGGGCAAGAACACGCTGCTCGCTCGCCGCGTCACCGTTGGAAAGCACGAATTCGGCGCGTGACTCCTCGCGTCCCGTCGCCATCGGCGTCGTAACGGCTGGCCGCGATCGCGGAATCGGTCCGCCCCTGGAGGAAAAAGCACCCATCGAACCGGGTGTCCGCTCGTCGTGTCTGACATAATCCCGTAACAGCACGCCGACGAGACTCCGCATGAACCGAATTGCCTCTGCTTTGCCCGGTCGCATCCGTTTACGGGACCCGGCTCTTCGAGCGCCGAGGATGAACGAACGTTTGCAGACCCTCATCGCGACATTCGACGGCGTCCGCTCGGTCGAGGGGCGCGCGAAAAGCGGCAGCGTGCTGCTCCTCTATGACGCAACGAGGATCGACCGTTCGTCGATGGAGGCGCGAGTGGAAGCCGCCGCGGCGGCCGAGCTCGCGCCACAGGGCGGCGTCCCGTCCCGCAGGGCGCCCCGTGCGGCTGCGCCCGACCAGGCCGCGAAGAGTGCGAGCCGCGTTTCCCCAAGGCGCGCTTCTCCGGCCTCTCCGACGCGCCAGGCCAGCGTTCCCGGCGATCGCCGCGGACCGCCCTTTTCCAGGCGGGCGATCCTTCGACGGCTGAACGGATACGCGAAGTTCGGGATGATGGCGAGCCTCGGAGCGTCGCTCGCGCTCGCTGCGGCTGGAAACAAGCGTCTGCACATCGCGACCGGCGGCGTGTACCTCGCCCTCCTCGGCATTCACATGGCGGTCCACCGCCGCCAATTGCTCAAATGGCCTGACGGTGCGGTCGGCACCTCGCCCCCTTCGACTCGATAGCTCATGGACGACTTCGAATATTTTCAGCGCTTTACCCGCTACCTTCGCGTCGCGCATCACATTCCCGGGCGGATTCGCCTCAAGCTCGAGGTCGATCTCGACGCCGCCCAGCTCGACGCGATCGCCGGTGCGAAGCGCTTCGGGCAGGCGATCGACCGCGTCCCCGGCATCCGTTCGGTCAAGGTCAACCTGCTCGCGCGATCCTGCACGCTCGAATACGACTCGACGGTGATTCCTGCGGACGCATGGCCGGATTTCCTCGGCGGCGTCCGGTCGCCGGCCGCGGAAACCTTGCTGGAGATCGTCGTCGAGAAATATCGGGAACTCGCCGATGCGTAGCCCGGACGGGACTCCGGTGCGGACATGTCCGGACTTCGCGGGGCATCCCGGCCGAGGGCCGGCGTCTTCTCCGGGCGCCGCGGACCATTCACTCCGCGATTCTCGCGGGGTTCGTTGCCGGCAAGGTCCGGCGTTCTGCTCGCGATGAGCGCGCTCCAACTCAACCGAAACGGAAAGGACGGATGACATGTTCCCACTGCTTCCCTTCGCGGCCGGCCTCCTGACCGGCGCCGTCGCTACCCGCCTGCTCAAGGTCGACAAGGCGCGCACGAGTTTCAACAAGGCGCAGGATCGCGTGCGCGAGGCGACGGTTTCCAGCCTCGCGGCGATCGAGCACACCTCGGCCGAACTGCGTGCCAAGTTGATCCGCGGAGCCGAGGAATTCCCGGAGTCCGAAAACGGCTCGCCGCCACAAGCCGAAACCTTCGGGCAGCCACAGGAGGAGGGTGCAGCCGCGGCCGCGGCGGCTTTCACCGGGCAGACCGTCGCCGAACCCTCCGCCGCGGCGCCGAAGCCGAAGACCGCTCGAGTCCGCGCGCGGACGAAACGCGCGCAGCCGGCCGAACGTGGCGAACAGACCGAAAAGCCCGACGAGGAGGCGCAGTGAAGCGGGTCGCAAGGATCGATCGGGCGCGCCGACGGGGCGAAATGGGCGGGAACTTCGTGCGCGGTTTCGTCGCGACAGGACTGCTCGCCGCGCTGCAGGATGGCGGCTCCGCCCGGACGGGAGATGCGCGGGCGGCGCTGCGAAGCGCGTTGCAGGGAGGTGTCGCGCTCGCGGCGGGCAGCTCGGCCGCCGACGCGCTGCAACGGCGGAACTACAACGGCGCGCTGCTCGCTGTCGCGGGCGGTGCGGCGGGCGTGATCGCCATCGATTATCTGACGCGCAAACCTGCGCGCACCACGAAAGGGGGCAAGGAAAATGGGAAAGAAAAAGCACAAAAAGGCGTCGCGCAAGAATAGGGAATACGCGGCCGAGAGCCCGCGCGGCGGGTCATTTTTCGGTTACGGGGAGGATGGCGGCGCGCACCGTCGCGCCCGCGGCGGCCGCGGCGCCGAGCGGCTTCTCGAAGACTTCCCCCGGCTGATGAAGTCGCGCCAGTCCGAACAGTTCCTGCTCGGCGCGCTCGTCGGCGCCGCGGCCGCTTACGTTCTGAGCGACGAGGAATTGCGCGGCAAACTCGTGAAGACCGGCATCAAGCTCTACTCGAACGTGGTCGGCGGTTTCGAGGAAATGAAAGAACAGGTCGCCGATCTGAAGGCCGAGGTCGAAGCGGAGCGCATGGGCGCGGAATGACGGGCGGGCCCTGGTTCAGCGCGCTCGAGATCGCTCACCGGACGCGCGGGCGCCTGCGGCTGCGCTATCGCTGCCGTACAGGCACGCCGACGGCGCCGAAGGCGATCGAACGCGCCCTGGAAAACCTGCCCGGCGTCACCGGCGCGCGGGTCAATCAGGCGGCGCGCTCCCTCGTGCTCGACTTCGCCGATGACGAGACCGGCGTCGAGCGTCTCGTCGAGTGCATCGCCGGCCTGACGCTCCCCGCCATTTCCGATCGCACTGCAGCGCCTCCGGCCGGCGGCGCGAAGCCGCTGGTGACGAGCCTGGCGACACTTCTCGGAACGCGATACCTGCCGCCGTCGGCGCAGTTTCCGATGACCTTGAGCGCGGCGGCGCCGGTGTTCAAGCACGCGTTCGACGACTACCTCGAGAACGGGGTGTCGTCCCACGTGCTCGAAGCACTGGCCGTATCGATCTCCCTCGCGCGCCGCGACTACACCGCCGCGAACACCACGACCTTCATGCTCGCGCTCGGCGAGTATCTCGAAGACTCGATCGCGCGGCGCTCGGACGACTTGCTCAAGCATCTGCTGCGGCCTGCGAGCGATGAAGTCTGGGTTGTGCGGCAAGGACAGGAGGTATTGATCGCGGCCGAGGATGTCGTGGTCGGGGATACCGTGGTGGTCGGCAGCGGGACGGTCGTCCCGGTCGATGGCACCGTGCTGGGAGGCGAAGCGACCGTCAATCAGGCGGCGATGACGGGCGAGAGCGTCGCGGTGAACAAGGCGCGCGGCGACGCGGTCCTTTCAGGCACGGTGGTCGAGGAGGGCAGGCTGTCGGTTTATGCCGAGCAGGTCGGTCGCAATACTGCCGCCGCACGCATTGCCGACTATGTCGAGCAGTCCCTGACGGCAAAGAGCGAGGCTCAGTTGAGCGCATGTCGCCAGGCCGACCGACTCGTGCCGACGGTGCTCGGGCTCGCCGGCCTCGCCTATCTCGTATCGGGCGACTGGGCGCGCGCCGCGTCGGTGCTGCAGGCGGACTATTCCTGCGCGCTGAAACTCGCCACGCCGGTGGCGTTCAAGTCTGCGATGTATGGCGCGGGACGGTCCGGCATCCTGATCAAGGGCGCGAGCACGCTCGAACGGCTCGCCGAGGCCGACACCTTCATCTTCGACAAGACCGGGACGCTCACCGCCGGAAGGCTCGCAGTCACCGACTCGATCGCCTTCGACAACGCGTATTCGGCGGAAGACCTGATCTGCCTCGCCGCCTCGGTCGAGGAGCATTACTTCCATCCTCTCGCGCTCGCGGTCGTCGCCGCCGCAAGAGCGACCCACGGACAGCATTTCGACCACCAGGAAGTGCAGTTCATCGTCGCTCACGGCGTCGCCAGCGTCATCGACGGCAAGCGCATCGTCGTCGGCTCGCGGCATTTCATCGAGGATGACGAAGGCATCGATATCGGCGCGCATACCGAGGTCGTGGACCGGCTCTACCGCGAAGGGAAGACCTTGCTGTACATCGGCTATGGCGGCGCGCTGCTCGGGGTCATCGCTTTGAAGGACGAGGTGCGGGCCAACAGTGCGGCGATGATTCGTCGGCTTCGCGGGCTGGGCGCCCGCCGGATCCTGCTGCTGACCGGCGATCACCGTGACCGCGCCGAGGAGATGGCGTCTGCACTCGGCCTCGACGGTTTTCATGCGGAACTCCTGCCCGAGGACAAGGCCCGTATCGTCGAAGAACTCAGCAGCAAGGGCGCCCGAATCGCCTTTGTCGGAGACGGCATCAACGACGCGCCGGCCCTTGCGGGAGCGCACGTCGGCATCGCGATGAAGAAGGGCGCGGATATCGCACGGCTGACCGCCGACGTCGCGCTGCTCGAGGACGACATCGAATGCGTCGCGGACGCGAAAGAACTCGCCGACTCCGCGATGTCGCGGATCGGGACGAATTACCGCCTGACCGTCGGCCTCAACACCGCCATCCTCGCTGCAGCGGCACTCGGCGTGCTTTCGCCGATCACGACCGCGATGCTGCATAACGGCAGCACGATTGCGATTTTGCTCAACGCCCTCCGGCGGAAGAGGAAGCGGGCGCGATAACGATCGCGGTGCGCCGCGGCGGTTGAAACGTCGGCCGCGAGGCCGCGCTAAGTCGCGGTGTGCAGCACGGGCGGATTTTTGATACAAATCAAATGAGAATGATTTGTGTTTGCGTAAAGTGTGTTGCAACTTTTTGCAACACACGGTCAGCCAGCGGTATGCGAGCCAGAACCGTTCAAACTGGAATCCGCCATGCCGCCCGTCCGTCTTCACGCGCTATGCGCCGCACTCGCCTGCGCCGTCGCCCCTCTTTCTCACGCAAATGAAACCGGCCTCGCCGAGGTTACGGTGACGGCAAAAGGCTACGCGTCGGCCAACGCCGAAACGCCGGCCGCGATCACCGCGGTCGAGCGCGAAGAGTGGCTCGATCGCGGCGCGGATAACGTCGGCGAAGCCTTGCGCGGTCGTCCGGGCCTCGCGGTCGCGAGCGACGGCGCGCAGGGGCAGAATCCCGTGATCCGCGGCCTGAAAAAGGAAAGCATCGTCCTGCTCGTCGACGGGATGCGGCTCAATTCGGCCCAGCCCGCCGGCGCGATTGCGTCCTTCATGTCGCTCGGGCTGGCCGACCGCATCGAGGTCGTCCGCGGGCCGGCGTCGATCCTGTACGGAACCGGCGCCCTCGGCGGCGCCATCAACGTTCTCCTCCCGCAGGCGCGCTTCGAGACGGGGGTGCAGACGCGCGCTGGCGCCGAGTTCGAAACCGTGAATGAAGGCGTGCGCGGCACTGCGGTTATGAACGCGTCGGGTGGAGATCACGCGCTGATGCTCGGCGCTTCCCTTGCGCGCATCGGCGACTACGAGGCACCGGACGGCGAGGTGGACCGCACGGGTTACGACTCCGACAGCTTCATCGGCCAATACCGTTTCCGCATTGACGCTGCGCAGCAGTTGAGGCTGTCCTTGCAGCAGCACAAGGACCGCGACGTGTGGTACCCGGGTTCGACGAAGCCGCACCCCCATCCGCAGATCCGCAGCTCGATCATCCACTCGCCGTCGCAAACCCGCGAACTCGCCGAGGTCGGGTACAGCCGGCGCGGCTCGGGCGACGCGCCGGTCAATGTGGACGTGCGCGTGTATCGGCAGGAGATGGAGCGCAATATCGCCGCCCGCGCCAAGGGGCCGCTCGGGCGCGATTTTTCCGACACCAACGTGACGTTCGCGACCGACGGGCTCGACGCGCGCGCCGACTGGCTGGCCCATCCGGATCACCTGCTGTCCTTCGGCGTGAATACGTGGCAGATGGAGGCCTCACCGGAGCGTTTCATCGCCAGTCCGCCGACTTTTGTGATGGGCCGCAACGATCCTTTCGACGATGGGCGCATCGAAGCGGTGGGTGTCTTCGTGCAGGACGACATGCGCTTCGGGCGCCTCAACGTGCTCGCCGGCCTGCGCCGCGACTGGGTCGAGGGTGATGCGGACTCGGTCAACAATGGCGCGATCACGCGGAATCTCGAACGCAGCGACAGCGCGACGTCGGGCAGTCTCGGCGCGATCTACGAGGTGTCGAAGCTCGTGCGGCCCTATGCGAACGTATCGCGGGCGTTCCGCGCGGGCGAGATGCGCGAGCGCTTCGAGTCCTCGCCGCGCAGCGACGGCTATTATTACGTCGGCAATCCGCAGATCGAGCCGGAAATCGCGACCCAGTTCGAGATCGGGCTGAAGGGCGCGGACGACGATTTGAGCTATACGTTGGCCGCTTATCGCACCCGCATCAGCGACTACATCACCGGGCGCGACGTCTCCGGCGCGCCGGGCAGCAACCGCTGCCCGGCGGCCAACGCCAGTGCCTGCAAGGAAACCTTCAATCTCGGCCGCGCAACGCTCGTCGGCGTCGAAGCCGAGGGGCGCTGGCAGGCATCGCGGGGGCAATGGCTGACGGCTTCCTACTCGCGCATTCGCGGTGAGAACAAGGATCTCGACGAGCCGCTGTTCCAGATGCCGGCCGACGAAGCTTCGCTGGGCTGGGAGGGCAGGGTGGGCGGCGCGTGGAGTGCCGACGCGACGCTGCGCCTCGTGCGCAAGCAGGACCGCGTCGCGACCGTCTTCGCCGCCGGTTCCGAGGACGAGACCGCCGGCTTCGCGACTGCGGACTTCGGCGCAACCTGGCACGGTCAGCGCCAGCGCGTGCGCTTCGCGCTCAAGAACGCGTTCGACAAGCCGTACCACGAGCACTTGGCCGACGGCGTGTCCGGCATGGAGATCGACGCGCCGGGCCGAAGCTTCCTGGTGTCATGGCAGGGGCAGTTCTGATGGCGATCCCCCGCTTCCTGCGCTTCGTCGGGCTGCTCGCGGCGGTGCTGTCGCCGCTCGGCGCTCACGCGGACAAGTTGCCGCGCCTGGTCCTCGGCGGCCCGGGCGCGGTCGTGTCGGCGCCGCTGATTCACATCGTCGAGAGCGGGGCGCTCGCGGATCTCGCCGAGTCCGTGAGTTTCGTCCAGTGGCGCGACCCGGACCAGTTGCGCGCGATGGCGCTCGACGGGCAGGCCGACGTCCTGGCGATGCCGACCAACGTCGCGGCGAACCTGCACAACCGCGGCGCCCCCGTCACGCTGCTCAACGTGTCGACGTGGGGCGCGCTGTGGATGGTGTCGCGCTCGCCGGACAAGAAGACCCTCGCCGACTTCCGCGGCGAGGAAATCGCGATGCCGTTTCGGGGTGACATGCCGGACATCATGTTCCAGCTCCTCGTTGCGCGTCAGGGTCTCGACGCGCGCAAGGATTTCCGCCTGCGCTACGTCGCGACCCCGGTCGATGCGATGCAGTTGCTCGTGATGCGGCGCGTGGACCACGCGCTGCTGTCCGAGCCGGCGGTGTCGATGGCCTTGCGCAAGACGAAGTCCTTCCCGCTCGGCATCGTCGCGCCCGAGCTGCACCGCAGCGTCGATTTCCAGCAGGAATGGGGACGCCTGTACGCCCGCAGCACGCGCATTCCGCAGGCCGGCATTGCCGCGGTCGGCGCATTGCGGGAGCGGCCCGAACTCCTCGCGCGGATCGAGTCGGCCTATGCCGAGTCGCTCGCGTGGTGCCGGACGCATGCGCTCGACTGCGGGCGGATGGTCGCCCGGCGCATCGACATCCTGAGCGCGGAAGCCGTGTCCGACGCGGTCGCCGTGAGCCAACTCGACGCCGTGCCGGCGATGCAGGCGCGCGACGCGCTGGTCTTCTTCTTCGAGCAACTCAAGGCGCGCAACCCGGCCCTGATCGGGGGCAAGCTGCCCGGCGACGCCTTCTACGGCGGCAAGTGCGCGGGGTGCGAGCGGTGATGGTCTCGTCATGATGCTGCTGCGTGCCTGGCTCGGCGGCTTGCCGGCCTACCTGTGGAGCGGCTGGGGCGCGATTGCGAGCCTCCTGCTTCTGCTGGCCGCGTGGGAGGGCGGCAGCGCGGTTTACGGCCCGCTGGTCCTGCCCGATCCGCTGGCGACGTTCGCGACGTTGGCGGATCTCGTTGCGACCGGCGCCGCGTGGCCGGAGCTTGCGGTTACTGCGCGACGCGCGCTGATCGGGCTCGCGATCGCGGTCGCGATCGGCACCGCGCTCGGACTCGCCGCCGGCGTGTCGGTGACGGCTTCGATGATGTCGCGTCCGCTCGTCACGGTCTTGCTCGGCACGCCGCCGATCGCCTGGCTGGTGCTCGCGATGCTGTGGTTCGGCGCCTCGGACGGCACGCCGGTGTTCACGGTCGTCGTCGCCTGCTTTCCGGTGATCTTCGTCGGCGCACTGCAGGGCACGCGCACGCTGGACCATCACCTGAAGGACATGGCCCATGCGTTCCGCCTGCCGGCGCGGATGAAATTTCTCGACCTCTATCTGCCGCATGTCGTCTCCTACCTTTTCCCGGCGTGGATCACCGCGCTCGGTACGGCGTGGAAGGTCGTCGTAATGGCCGAGCTGCTGTCGTCGAACGACGGCGTCGGCGCCGCGCTCGCCGTGACCCGCTCGCACCTCGACACCGCGGGGACGCTCGCATGGATCTGCGCAGTCGTCGGGAGCCTGCTCGCGGTCGAATACCTCGTGCTCGAACCGGTCAAGCGGGAAGTCGAGCGCTGGCGGGAGAATTCCATATGACTGCCCGCCTTGCAGTGGCCGGACTCGGCCACGCGTACGCGCTGAAAACGGTCCTCGACGACATCGATCTCACGCTCGACGCGGGGAGGGTGATGGCACTGGTCGGCCCCTCGGGGTGCGGCAAGACGACGCTGCTGCATCTGTGCGCGGGGCTGCTGCCTGTGCAGCGCGGCCGGCTCGACAACGGCTTCGCGCGTCCGGCGGTGATGTTCCAGCAACCCCGCCTGCTGCCGTGGAAAACCGCTCGCGACAACATCGCGCTCGGCCTGAAGGCAGCCGGCATGGCCCTGGCCGAGCGTAACCGTCGCAGCGAGGCCATCGCGCAGGCGGTCGGACTTGACGAACTCGCGCTCGACCAGTTTCCGCACGCGCTTTCCGGCGGCATGCAGAGCCGAGCGGCGCTCGCCCGCGCGCTGGTGCTCGCGCCCGACCTGCTGCTCATGGACGAACCCTTCGCGGCGCTCGACATCGGGTTGAAGGGGCAACTCCATCGCCTGCTTCTCGATCACCAGCGCGAACACGGACTCGCCGTGCTGATGATTACCCACGATCTCATGGAGGCGGTCCGGCTTGCCGACACGATCCTTGTCATGGCGCCCGAGCCGGGCCGCATCGTGCACCGCTTCGTCCTGCCCACGCCGGCGTGCGACCGCGATGAAGCGCACACGTATCACACGACGGCCGAACTTCTGAAAGTGCCGGCCGTGCGGGAGAGCTTCGGGATGGAAGCGCTGCCGTCTGCGCCGGCCGGACTCTCCGATGCCGCCCCGTTGCGTCTGATTTCGGCTGCGGCGGATCTTCCCGGAGGCAAAACGCTGAAGCCTTGGAAGGCAAAAAAGGCATTTTCATGCTGACCCGTCCGCGCCCGTGGTCCCTCGGCCATCCCTTGTGGATGTGCGGCTTCCGCTCCTTTTTCCTGTTTACGATCCTGTGGGCGCCGCTGATCGTCCTCCTCTGGGCCGCCTTCCTCAACTGGGGCATCCCGCTGCCTGATGTGGCAGGGGGACCGTTCATCTGGCATGCCCACGAACTGCTGTTCGGATTCGGGCTGGCCGCGGTCGCGGGCTTCGTCCTCACCGCGATCCCCGAATTCACGTCGAGCCCTCGGATCCGGCCGCATGCGGTGCGCCTGCTGGCGTCCTGCTGGCTGGCCGGACGCGTCGCGTTCTGGCTCTCAGGGGCCGTCGGCGCGGCCGCGGTGGTCGTGTCGGCGGTTGCGCATCTCGCGCTGCTCGGCGGGCTGATCTTCATGCTTGCCTCGCGCATCTGGCGCCATCCGGAGCGCCGCCACCTGTCGTTTCTGTGGGCGCTGATTGTGCTGACCATCCTGGTCGCCGGCTTCTACCGCGACGCGCTGACGGAAGGGCATCCCGGCCGCTGGCTGTCCGCGACGCTGGGGGTGTTCATGATCCTCATCGTCATTGCGATGAGCCGGATCTCGATGCGCATCGTCAATGCCGCAATCGACGCATTTCGCGAGAAGGGGGGCGGTGCAGGCGTCGAATATCGCGCACGCCCGCCGCGGCGCAATCTCGCCATCGTCTGCATCGCGCTGTACACCGGGGTCGAGTTCTTCGCGCCGGGCGCCCCGATCGGGGGCTGGCTCGCGCTTGCCGCCGCCGCCGCGCTCTTCAACCTGCTCAACGATTGGCACGTCGGCCGCCCGCTCTTCCGGCGCTGGCCGCTGATGCTCTATGCAGTGTATGTCCTGATGGCGACGGGCTACGGTCTGATGGGTCTCGCGCTGCTCACGGATGGCGTGGCGTTCAGCGCCGGCCGGCACCTGCTCACCGTCGGCGCGCTCGGACTCGGTATCTTTACCGTGATCTGCATCGCCGGGCGCAACCACGCTGGCTATCCGCTGGACGAGCGTCCGTGGATCCCGGTCGCCGCCGCGCTTCTCGTCGGTGCCGCGCTGCTTCGGGCGGTCGGAGGCTGGGGCGGCGGGCATGCCCTCGCGTGGATGACGGCCGCGAGCCTCGCGTGGACGCTGTCCTTCGTCCTCTGTGCCCACTACCTGGGAAAACTGTTCGCTCGGCCGCGGACGGATGGTGGCGGGGGATGCGAAGGACCGCGATCCTCGGCTTAGGGCGAGCGGGTTCCCCCTACGAGAACCCGCGGGCGCGCTCGATTCGACGCGATTTTCATACGAAGTGCGAATTTCGCATGGATGGCTTCGCAAATCTCGTTTGAATCCAGCGGCGCGGGCCTTTAGGATGCGGTTCCTGCACACATAACCATTGGGGGTCGTGGCATGGCGGGAGCCTTGTCGCACATCCGGGTCCTCGATCTATCGCGCATCCTCGCCGGACCGTGGGCCGGGCAGATGCTCGCCGACCTCGGCGCGGATGTGATCAAGGTCGAACGCCCGGGGAGCGGTGACGACACTCGCGGCTGGGGACCGCCGTGGCTGAAGGACGAGCACGGCGAGGAGACGGCCGTAGCGGCCTATTTCCTCTGCGCGAACCGCAACAAGCGCTCGGTCACGATCGACATCACGCGCCCGCAAGGGCAGCGGCTGGTGCGCGAGCTGGCCGCGCAGTCCGACGTCGTGCTGGAGAACTTCAAGCTCGGTGGCTTGGCGCAGTACGGCCTCGACTACGAGTCGCTCAAGACGATCAATCCCGCGCTGGTCTATTGCTCGATCACCGGCTTCGGGCAGGACGGACCGTATGCGCCGCGCGCCGGATACGATTTCCTGATCCAGGGGCTCGGCGGGCTGATGAGCATCACCGGACGTCCGGACAGCGAGGACGGCGGCGGGCCGATGAAGGCCGGGGTTGCGCTGACCGACATTCTCACCGGTCTTTACGCGACCAATGCCGTGCTCGCCGCGCTCGCGTGGCGGGAACGCAGTGGCAAAGGGCAGTTCATCGATCTCGCCTTGCTCGACGTGCAGGTCGCCTGTCTCGCCAACCAGGCGATGAACTATCTCGCGACCGGCCGCAACCCTTCCCGGCTCGGCAACGCGCATCCGAACATCGTGCCCTATCAGGATTTTCCGACCGCCGACGGGTACATGATCCTGGCAATCGGTAACGACGCACAGTTCACGCGTTTCTGCGCCGAAGCCGGGCAACCGGCGCTTGCAGCCGATCCGCGCTTCGCCACGAACGCGGCCCGCGTGGAGAACCGGACGGTGCTGATCCCACTCTTGAAGAAGCTCACCGTCGACCGCACGACCGCCGACTGGATCGCCGCCCTCGAAGCCCGGGCCGTCCCCTGCGGGCCGATCAACACGATCGCCGACGTCTTCGCCGACCCGCAGGTGCAGGCGCGAGGCCTGAAAGTGGAGATGGCGCATCCGCTCGCCGGGACGGTGTCGCTGGTCGCGAATCCGATGCGGCTGTCGGCGACGCCGACCGAATATCGCCGGCCGCCTCCGCTGCTCGGCGAGCATACCGTAGAGGTGCTGACGCAGACGCTCGGCCTCGACGCCGGCGCACTCGGGCTGCTTCGCGCCGACGGCGTAATCTGAAAATGAACGATCTGCGGCATGGGCGGAAGATTGCATCCGGACTGCCGGTCCGTCGCGTAATCCTTGTCATCTCGCGCCCGCGCGCAACGATCCCTTCATTCATCGTGCAACCACATTCCAGGGAGAAAGAACTTTGAAGATCCTCGTACCCGTGAAACGCGTGGTCGATTACAACGTAAAGGTGCGCGTCAGGAGTGACGGCAGCGGCGTGGATATCGCCAATGTGAAGATGTCGATGAACCCGTTCGACGAGATCGCCGTGGAAGAGGCGGTGCGGCTGAAGGAAGCGGGGGTGGCGACG
>NZ_JAKFEF010000063.1:0-45045 GCF_036675785.1 Aromatoleum sp. | reverse complement strand
GCGAGGTTCGTCGACATCTGCTGGTCCTGCAGCGACTGGAAGAGCCGCGTCTGGTCGGTGTCGAGCACGCCGTTCGACGGCACCGCGTCGCGCATCGACTTCATCACCATCTGCAGGAACAGCGCCTCGAACTGCTTTGCGGTCGCACGCAGTGCCGCCGGCGAGTTGTTGTCGCGCGACAGCCGCTTCAGGTCGGCGAGCGCGTTCGGATCGAGCGTGTTGATCTGCGCGGGGGCGACCATTTCAGATCACCTCGAGCTCGGCACGCAGCGAGCCCGCCGCCTTCATCGCCTGCAGGATGCTGACGAGATCCATCGGCGTCGCGCCGAGCGCGTTGAGCGCCTTGACGACGTCGGCGAGGTTTGCGGCGGTGCGCAGGTTATGCACGATGCCCGCGTCCTGGCGGATGTCGACCGCGCCGCGCTGCGTGACAACGGTCTCGCCGCGCGAGAATGGCTCCGGCTGGCTGATGACCGGCTCGACATCGATCGTCACGGTGAGGTTGCCGTGCGCGACGGCGACGTTCTGCAGCGTCACGCTCTGGTTCATGACGACCGAGCCGGTGCGCGAATTGACGATGACTTTCGCCGCCTGCTGCGCGGGCGTGACTTCGAGGTTCTCGAGCTTGCCGAGGAAGGCGACGCGGTCGCTCGAATCGAGCGGCGCGCGCACCTGGATGCTGCGCGCGTCAAGCGCCTGCGCGGTGCCGCCGGCGGTCGCGAGGTTGATCGCGTCGACGACGCGGCGCGCGGTGCCGAAGTCGGAGTCGTTGAGCTCGAAGGTCACGAACTCGCCCTGGCCGAGCATCGTCGGAACCGCCCGTTCGACGGTCGCGCCCCCGGGCACGCGCCCTGCGGACAAGTGATTGATGGTCTGCGACGAGCCGGCGGCCGACGCCCCCGCGCCGCCGACCAGCATGTTGCCCTGCGCCATCGCATACACCTGACCGTCGGCGCCCTTCAGCGGCGTCATCACCAGCGTGCCGCCGCGCAGGCTTTTCGCGTTGCCGACCGACGACACGGTGATGTCGAGCTGCTGCCCGGGCCGCGCGAACGGCGGCAAGCTCGCGGTGACCATCACCGCGGCGACGTTCTTCAGCTGCAGGTTCGTGCCCGGCGGCAGCGTCACGCCCATGTTGCCGAGCATGTTGATGATGCTCTGCACGGTGAACGGGGTCTGCGTCGTCTGGTCGCCGCTGCCATCGAGGCCGACGACGAGGCCGTAGCCGACGAGCTGGTTGTCGCGCACGCCGGCGACCGAAGCGAGATCCTTCAGGCGCTCGGCTGCCGCGCCGCCGCAGCCGACCATCAGCGCGAACGCGCACGCCGCGGCGCGCAGCATCCCGCCGGGGCGGCGGACGTGGCTTCGGTCATTGCGGAACATCTTTCACTCCCGGCCGGACCGCCGTCAGAACGGCAGCACGACGTTGAAGAAGCGCTGCAGCCAGCCCATCTGGTTCGACTCGTCGATGTAGCCGCTGCCCTTGTATTCGATCCGCGCGTCGGCGATCTGCGTCGACTGCACGGTGTTCGCCGCGGTGACCATCGTGGGGTTGACGACGCCGGAGAAGCGGATGAACTCGTTGCCCTGGTTGATCGCGACCTGCTTTTCGCCCGACACCAGCAGGTTGCCGTTCGGATACACGTCGATCACGGTGACGCTGATCGTGCCGTTGAAGCGGTTGTTCGCCGCCGACGCGCCCTTGCCGGAGAACTCCGAGTCGATGCCCGCTTCGACGTTCATCCCGGCGAGCCCGGCGAGCGGCACGCGCGACGCGGCGGTGATGCCGCCGCTGATCGACGAGTCGCGCGTCGCGCTGCTGTTCGCGGCCTTCTGCGCGGTCGTGCTCTCGACGAGGTTGATCGTCAGCGTGTCGCCGACGTGGCGCGCGCGGCGGTCCTCGAACAACGGCCGCGCCTGGTTCGCCTGGAAGATCGCCCCGGTCGCCGGCTGCGCCGGCGGACCCGGCTCCGGCCGCGCCGTCATCGGCTGGTGCACGGCCGTCGGCGGCGTCGAATAGATCGACGCGCAGCCCGACAGCAGCGCGAGCACGACGGCGGGTGCGAAACGGAGGGGATTCATGATACGGCTCACAGTTGCGTCAGGCGCCCGAGCATCTGGTCGGAGGTCTGGATCGCGCGCGAATTGAGTTCGTAGGCGCGCTGCGTCGCGATCATGCTGACGAGCTCCTCGGCGACGTTGACGTTCGAGGTCTCGACGTACTGCTGGTTGATCACGCCGGCGCCGTTCGTGCCCGGCTGGTTCGGCGTCGCGACGCCGGAGGACGGCGTCTCGCGGAACAGGTTCTCGCCGATGCTCGACAGCCCGCCCGGATTGACGAAGGTCGCGAGCTGGATGTTGCCGACGACGGTCGGCGCGGTCTGGCCGGCCTGCAGCACGCTGACGGTGCCGTCCTTGCCGATCGTCACCGTCTGCGCGTCGTTCGGGATGATGATCGCGGGCTCGAGCGGATAGCCGCTCGCGGTGACCATCTGTCCCTGCGAGTCGAGCTGGAACGCGCCGTCACGCGTGTAGGCCGGCGTGCCGTCGGGCAGCGCGACCTGGAAGAAACCCTGCCCCTGCACGCCCATGTCGAGCGCGTTGCCGGTCTGCTGCAGGTTGCCCTGCGTGTGGATGCGCTCGGTCGCGACCATGCGCACCCCGGTGCCGAGCTGCAGGCCGCTGCCGATCTGGTTCTGCTGGGTGTTCTGCGCGCCGGGCTGGCGGATCGTCTGGTACAGCAGATCCTCGAACACTGCGCGCGAACGCTTGTAGCCGTTCGTCGAGACGTTCGCGAGGTTGTTCGAGATGACGTCGAGCTGGCTTTGCTGCGCGTCGAGGCCGGTACGGGCGATCCACAGTGAGCGAATCATGGTGCTGACTCCTTTCTTTCCGCGGCGGGCGCGCCGCCTGCAGTGTCGGAGCCAGTCTAGGCCGGCTCCCCTCGATTCAATCGCCGGAACACGACGTGAAAGACCCGCTATTCCCGGCGCGGTGGCGGCGTTCAGCCGTTCGACAGCACGCGCGTCGCGGCCTGGTCGTTGGCCTCGGCGCTCTGCAGCATCCGCGTCTGCATCTCGAACTGCCGCGCAAGCGCGATCATCTGGACCATCTGGTCGACGACGTCGACGTTGCTGCCTTCGACGTGGCCGCCGGCGACCTGCACCGCCTCGTCGACCGGCGCCTCGCCGCCGCCCCGGAGCCGGAACAGGCCGTCGTCGCCGCGCACGAGCGTCTCTTCGGGCGGATTCACGAGCTTCAGCCGTCCGAGGTTGTTCACGACTTTCTGCTCGCCGCCCGCGAGCATCGCGGAGATCGTGCCGTCCTTGCCGATCAGGACTTCATGGTCGGGCGGGATCGTGATCGGGCCGCCGTCGCCGAGCACCGGCAGGCCGTTGCGCGTCTGCAAGACGCCGTTCGCGCTGAGCTCGAAGCTGCCGTCGCGCGTGTAGCCTTCGCTGCCATCGGGCAGTTGCACCGCGAGCCAGCCGCGGCCCTCGACCGCGACGTCGAGCGCGCGGCCCGTCTGCTGCAGCGGCCCGGCGTCGAAGTTCGTCGCGACGCTCGCATCGACGACGAACGCGCGCGTCGCCAGGCCCTCGCCCTGCACCGGCACCGCGCGCAGCTTGTGCAACTCGGCGCGAAAGCCGGTCGAGTTCGCGTTCGCGAGGTTGTGCGACACGGCGGCCTGCTGGTTCATCGTGTGCTTCGCGCCGCTCATCGCGGTGTAAATCAGGCGGTCCATGTTGCGCTCCGTATCGTGTCCGACCCGCCCGGCGTCGCGCCGGCCGGGCCGTCAGGATGGCTTAGCCGAGATTGACGATCGTCTGCAGGATCGTGTCCTGCGCACGCACCGACTGCGCGTTCGCCTGGTACGCGCGCTGCTGGACGATCAGCTGCACGAGCTCCGACGTGAGGTCGACGTTCGCTTCCTCGACCGCGCCCGCGGTCATCAGGCCGAGGTTTGCGCTGCCCGGCACGCCGACGATCGGCTGGCCGGAATCCGGCGACTCCGCCCACAGGTTGCCGCCGAGCGACAGCAGGCCGTTCGGGCTCTGGAAGTTCGCGAGCACGACCTGGCCGAGGTCGCGGCTTTGCCCGTTGCTGTAGCGCCCGAGGATCACGCCGTCGTCGCCGATCGTGATGCCGGTCAGGCGACCGGACGCGAAGCCGTCCTGGCGCAAGGTGTTCACGCCGAACTGGCTGCCGAACTGCGTCGAGTCGGCGAGATTGAAGCTGATCGTCTGCGTCGCCGACGCGCCGGTGCTGGCGAACTGCGGGAAAGTCAGGTCGAACTCGCCGCCCGACGTGATCGCGCCGTCCGTGCCGAACTGCAGCGGCGAGCCGGGCGCCGGCACCGCGATCGCATCGCCGGCGCCGTCGACCTGGTAGAAGGCATCCCACTCGCCCGCGGCGGTCTTCTGGAAGAAGAACGTCAGCGTATGCGGATTGCCGAGCGTGTCGTACGCGGTCGCCGACGTCGAGAAGTTGTAGCCGCCGGCGGACGGATTGTTGCGGTCGAGCGGGACCGGGTTCGTCAGGTCGAGGGCCACGCCGGGGACCGGCTCGCGCGAGTCGAAGTTCATCGCGAGCGTCATCTTCGACGACGCGTTCGGCTGCACGTCCGAGAAGTTCAGCTGGATCGGCTGCGGATCACCGCCGGCGAGGATCACGCCGTTGTTCGCGAGATACCCGCTGAGCTTCATGCCTTGCGAATTGACGATGAAGCCGTCCTTGCTGACGTCGAACTGGCCGTTGCGCGTGTAGGCGATCGTGCCGTCGCCGGCGGCCATGCGGAAGAAGCCGTTGCCGTTGATCGCGACGTCGAGCGGGTTGTTCGTCGTCGTGATGTTGCCTTGGGAGAACGACTGCGTGACCGCGCCGATCGCCGAGCCGATGCCGACCTGCACCCCGGCCGCCGCCCCGTTGAGCGCCGCCGCATAGACGTCCGAAAACTCGGCGCGGCCCGATTTGAAGCCGATCGTGTTCGAGTTCGCGACGTTGTTGCTGATGACGTCGAGCGCCTTCGACGCGGAATTGAGGCCCGAGAGGCCCTGCTGGAATGCCATGATCTTCTCCCTCGAAGGTCTGGGTTCAGAGAATCTGTTTGATCTCGGACATCTTGAAGATGCCCAGATCGCCGATCTGGAGGTCCGAGCCCTGCGGCCCGCGGACGATGCTCGTGACCGCGCCGAACTCGAGCATCTGGCTCGCGACGGTCTCGTCGCCGCTGTGCGCCTCGATGCTGACGGTGTATTTGCCGTTGGCCGCGCGGCTGCCGTCGACGGCCGTGCCGTCCCACTGGAAGTTGTGCGTGCCGGCGTCGAAGGAGCCGAGCGGCACGGAGGCGACTTCGAGTCCGTTCGCATCCTTGATGCTCAGCGTGACCTTGTCCGCGGGCGCGTCGAGCGAGAAGCCGCCGATCGCGCCGGCGTCGCTCAGCAGCATCCCCTTGCCGGGAATCAGCACGCCGCGGCCGACGAGAGACGCGGCCTGCATCGCTTCGGCCGACTGCTGGCCTTCCATGATCTGCCCGAGCATCGTATTGAGCCGCTCGATGCCGTCGACGGTGCTGATCTGCGCGAGCTGCGACGTGACCTGGGCGTTGTCGAGCGGATTCATCGGGTCCTGGTTCTTCAGCTGCGCGGTCAGCAGCGTCAGGAAGCGCGACTCGGAGAGTTCCTCGGATTTCGCGGTCGTCGTCTTGCGCGCGAGGCTCGCGGCGATCGCGTCGGCGGGCGATGAAGACGATGTGTTCGTCACGGTTGTCATGGCGCGCTCCCGGCTTACTGGCCGATCGCCAGCGTGCGCTGCATCAGCGTCTTCGCCGTGTTCATCACTTCGGCGTTGGTCTGGTACGCGCGCGACGCGGAGATCATGTTCGTCATCTCCTCGACGACGTTGACGTTCGACATCTCGACGTAGCCTTCCGGGTTCGCCGCGGGGTTCGTCGGGTCGTAGGTCATCCGCCCCGCCTCGGCGCTCTCGACGACCTTGGTGACCTGCACGCCGACGCCGCTCGGCCCGGCGAGCGGCGTCGCGGTGAAGACGACCTGCTTTGCGCGATACGGCTGTCCGTTGGGGCCGGCGACGCTGTCGGCGTTGGCGATGTTCGACGCGGTCGCGTTGAGTCGCGCGGACTGCGCGTGCAGCGCCGAGCCCGCGATATTGAAGACGTTGAGCATGCTCATGATGTGCGCGCTCCGGTCACTGACCGCTGATCGCGGTCTGCATGCCGCGCAGCAGGCTGTTTATGAAGGTCACGCTCGCCTCATAGTGGATCGAGTTCTCGGCGAACGCGGCGCGCTCGATGTCCATGTTCACGGTGTTGCCGTCGACGCTCGACTGGAACGCCTGGCGGTAGCCGATCTGCGCGCCGCCGGGGCCGCCATCCTGGCCGGAGAGGTGGCGAGCCGACGTGCCGGCCAGCGCGAGCGGACCGATCTTGCCGCCGAGCGCGCCCTTCAGCGCGGACGCGAAGTCGATGTCCCGCGCCTTGTAGTGCGGCGTGTCCGCGTTCGCGACGTTCGACGCGAGCAGCTGCTGCCGCCGGGCCTGCACGTTGAGCGCCGTCTGGTGGAAACGCAGCGCATTGTCGAGTTGGGTCTTCATCGCATCACCTCAAGGACTTTCGCCGGATGCCGTAAGTGGCTTCAGCCGGCCGGCATGGCGCTCAACGCACCTTCCATGCCAGCCATCGTAGTCGGGTCGATGCAAGGACCTTGCGCCGATAAGACCGGGAATTACCGGCCAATTTCGCCGCTTTCGGCGGGCGCGGACGCGCGCCTTGCCGTCGGGCGGAAAAAGTTGCCGGGCCGCGCGAGGCGGCGGGAGCAGGGTTGCCGGCGAAGCGGCGCACGTGTTCGAATCGCGTCATGTCAATCCCAAGTCTTCCCGTCGGGACCCTCCGGCCCGCGCTTTGCGCTCCGGTGCTCGCCGCCGCGCTCAGCCTGCCCGCCCTCGCGCAACAGGCTCCCGAACCCGTGCGCGAAGCGGTGACCGCGTTTCTCGTGCAGCAGACCGCCGGCCTTCCCGGCAAGGTCGAACTGCAGGTCGGCGAGTTCGACGCGGGAAACCGGCTACCGCCGTGCGCCGAGCTGACGCCTTTCCTGCCGCCCGGCACGCGCGCGTGGGGCCGGATCAGCGTCGCCGTGCGCTGCGAGTCGCCGGTGACCTGGACCGTCTACGTGCCGGCGCAGGTCGCGGTGATGAGCGAGTTTCTCGTCGCCGCGCAGCCGCTGCGCGCCGGCCAGATCGTCGGGCCGGCGGACCTCGGGCGGCGATTCGGCGACCTCGCGGCGGAGCCGCCGAACACCCTCACCGACGCAACACAGGCAGTCGGCCATCACGTGCGCTACGCGGTCGCGGCCGGCAGCACGCTGCACACCACCATGCTGCGTTTACCGCCGGCGGTGCGGCAGGGACAGGTCGTGAAAGTGGTCGGCAGCGGCACCGGTTTCACCGTGTCGAACGAGGGCCGCGCGCTGAACGCCGCGGCCGAAGGCGAGCCGGTGCGGGTGCGGCTCGGCAACGGGCATGTGGTGTCCGGTACGGCCCGCGCGGGCGGCGTCGTCGAAATCGCGTTCTGATCCGCGGCACCGGATGCGGAGCCGGCAATGAAAGAGGCGATCCCATCCGACTGAGCCTGTCCCTGTCGACGGCGCTCGCGTTACCCGCGTTTCGACTCGTCCGCGGCGAGGGAATGCGAACCGCCCCGCCCGTCGTTGCCGGGTTGCGGCTTCGGGGATGTCCCGCGCGCTTCGACTTCCGGGCCCGCTCGCGCGAAGTCGTCACGGCCGCGCAAGACAAAAGCTTACATTTCGGCGCCGTTCCCAGCCTGCGCATGGCGGTCGAAAGCCTAAAGTTCAGCGGGGCTGCGCCGTAGACAGGGCCAGAGAGAATACCTACTGGGAGTTGCGCCATGAAGATCGAAGGCAGCGTGAAACCGGTCGGTGCGACGCCGACCGGCGAAACCCGGGCGCGATCGCATGCGAGCGCCGCGCCCTTTTCGAATGCCGCGGCAAAGGTCGAACTGTCGTCGTTGTCGGCGAGCTTGATCAAGGCGGAAGCCGCGATGGCCTCGACGCCGGTCGTCGATCGCGCCCGCGTCGACGAGATCCGGCAGGCGATCAGCGAGGGGCGGTTCACGGTCGACGCCGAGCGGATCGCCGACGGACTGATCAAGAGCGTGCGCGAGTTGCTCGACTCCGGTTCGCGCTCGTGAGCCTGCAGCCGGAACTTCAGCGGCTCGCGGCGCTGATCGACAGCGAAGCCGTCCTGCTGCGCGCGTTCATCGCGCTGCTCGAGCAGGAGGAAGCGCTGCTGGTCGCCGGGGACGCCGACGCGCTGCTCGCGCTTTCGCACGACAAGACCGATCGCTTCCACAAGCTGCAGCGGCTGCATGCCGACCGCGCGCTGCTGCTCGGCCGCATGCGCCGGCCGGACTCCGACGCGTCGGTTCGCGAGCTTTGCGCCCCGCTGCCGGATACGCTCGCCCGCTGGGGCGAGATCCACGGCCTCGCGCGCGAAGCGCAGCGCCGCAACGCGCTCAACGGCAAGCTCGTCGCCGAGCGGATGCAGCACAACCAGGCGGCGCTGTCGGTGTTGCTCAGCGCCGCGAACCGGCCCCAACTTTACGATTCTGCAGGCATGGCCCGGCCGACCGGCGGCGGGCGCCACCTCGGCAGCGCCTGAGCGCGGCCTTTCCGGTTCGACCGTCCACGCCGCGCCCTTCTGCCGGGGACGGCCGATCGGTTACCCCGTCAGCCCTTCTTCCTTCATCGCCAGCAGCACCTTCGGGCGCTGGGCGACGCGCGCCATGTACGCGCGGATGTGCGGCCACTGCGCGGTGTCGATCTGCAGCATGCCGGTCCAGTTGAGGACCGTGAACAGGTAGGCGTCGGCGATCGTGAACGTGTCGCCGGTGAGATACTGGCGGCCTTCGAGCATCTGCTCGAGCGCGTTGAAGCGCCGCCCGATCGTGCCCTTCTGGACTTCCTTCATGTCGTCGGTCATCGCCGGATTGAACAGCGCGCCGATCTGCTTGTGGACTTCGGATGACACGAAGTTCAGGGCTTCGAGCAGGCGATAACGCTCCATCGTGCCGGGCTTCGGCGCGAGGCCCGACTCGGGCTTGCGATCGGCGAGGTACTGGCAGACCACGTTGGCTTCGGTGAGGATCGCGCCGTCGTCGAGGCGCAGCGCCGGCACGTAACCCTTCGGATTGATCTTCCAGTAATCGTCGCCGCCCGCCGTTCTCTTGTTCGGGATATCGACCTTTTCGAGCTCGAGGTCGAGGCCGGCCTCACGGGCCACGATGTGGGGCGCGAGCGAGCATGCGCCCGGCGAGTAATAAAGTTTCATGGAACGTTTCTCCTGTCGAATCGGACGCCCGCGCCTGCCGCCGGCTGCGGAATGCGAGCGTCCTGCGCCTTAGTGCGACCCGCGCCGGCGAAGTTCGAAGCCCCTTTCATCTTTCCGCTTTCAGGTTTCGCGATGACACGGTATTCGCTGCGTCCCGTCGCCGCACGCGTCATCCTGAGGCGAGGCGCGCAACGGTGTCGTCGATGAGCCGCCGCGCGATGCTGAACGCGTGCGGCAGGCGCGGCAGACGGTCGATGCCGAACCAGTCGGCCGCTTCGATCTCGTCGGGCTGCGGCGTGATCGTGCCGCCGGCGTAATCGGCGACGAAGGCGACCATCAACGAATGCGGAAACGGCCACGGCTGGCTGCCGAAGTAGCACAGGTTCGCGACCTCGATGCCGACTTCCTCGCGGACTTCGCGCGCCAGCGTCTCTTCCAGCGTCTCCCCCGGTTCGACGAACCCGGCCAGCGCGCTGTACATGCCTTCGGGAAAATGCGGCGAGCGCGCGAGGAGCAGCTCGCGCTCCCGCAGCACGAGGGCCATCATCGCGGGGGCAAGCCGCGGATAGCTCGTCAGCCCGCAGGACGGGCACACCCGCGCGCGCTCGGAGGGGTGGCGCTCGGTCGGTGCGCCGCAGCGGCCGCAGAAGCGGTGCGTCCGGTCCCACTCGACGACCTGGATCGCGCGCCCGGCGAGCGCGAACGTTGCCTCATGGATGCGGCCGAAGAGCGCGCGCAGTCCGCGCCACTCGGTCGACTCCAACAGCGCAGCACCTTCGGTTTCCGCCGTGAAGCATCCGCACTCGCCGAGCCGCCCGAGATAGTGGCAACGCGCGGGAAGCACCCCCAGCCGCTGCAGGTCGCCGCGGCGCGGTACGCGCGTGCCGGTGTCGTCGGCGATAACCAGCAGCGCGCTTTCGTGAAAGACGAACCACAGGTCGTTGTCGCGGACCTGCGCGGGCTCGACGATGCCTGGTGAAAACATGTTCCGCGGCTGCTCCGACAAAGCGACGAGTCCCGATTGTGCCTGCGGCCGCGCGCGCATGGAGGATCGCGTCGAAATTCGGCGGCGCCGCCCTACCTGGCGATGCGTTCGCCCCGTGCCGCCGCGTCGGGAAGCGCGAGCGTCTTCCGGGCGAGCAGCAGTTGCAGGCATTCGGCCGCCGGCACCGGACGGCTGAAGAGGTAGCCCTGCATCTCGTCGCAACCGTGCTGCCAGAGGTGATTCATCTGCTCCTCGCGCTCGACGCCTTCGGCGATTACCTGCAGGCCGAGATTGTGGCCGAGGCCGATCACCCCGGTGCACACCGCCTGTGCACCGCGGTCCGTCGTGACGTCGCGGACGAAGCTCTGGTCGATCTTCAGCAGGTCGATCGGCAAGCGGGTCAGGTAGCTGAGCGACGAGTACCCGGTACCGAAATCGTCGACGGCGATGCGGATGCCCATCGCGCGGATCGCGCCGAGCTGGTGAATGTTCGCTTCGACATCCTCCATCAGCACGGTCTCGGTAAGTTCGAGGTCGAGATACGCTCGCGGGGCCGGGTAAGCCTCGAGTGCCTGCTCGAGCCACGCGAGCGAATCCTTCCTGCGCAACTGGACGGCCGAGACGTTGACGGCGATCCGCGGAAGCTCGACGCCGGCCGCGAGCCACTCCGTCGCGTCCGCGAGGGCCTTCTCGACTACCCAGCGGCCGGTCTCCACGATCAGCCCCGTCTCCTCGAGGATCGGGATGAACGCGGCCGGCGGAATCAGGCCCTTTTCCGGATGGTTCCAGCGGATCAGCGCTTCGAGCCCGACGATCGTCCCGTCGTGCAGACTGACTTTCGGCTGATAGTGCAGCACGAACTCGTCGCGTTCGAGCGCGCGGTGCAGCCGGTTTTCGAACGACAGCTGCTCCGACACTCGCGCGTTCATCTCCGGCGCATAGAAGAGGTAGCTCTCGTCGTTCGTCCGCGCCTTCAGCAGCGCCGTTTCGGCGTTCGCGAACAGCGTCTCCGCGTCGAGCCCGTCACTCGGATACAGCGCGACGCCGAAGCGGAACGTCAGGTGCAGCTCGGTGCCACCAATCGGATAGGGCCGGCCGAGGGACTCATCCATTGCGCGGTCGAGCAGGTGGGCGACATCCGCGGCGACGTCGAACCCCGTGACGACCGCCGCGAAATGATCGCCGCCGAAGCGCGCCAGACGATCCTTGCCCGAAAACGCGGTGACGAGCCGTTCGCCGACGAGCTTGAGAAGCGCGTCACCTGCACGACGGCCGAAAGTGTCGTTGATGCTCTTGAAGCGCTCGATGTTGATCAGCAGCACCGCGACCGGCGCCCCGGATCCTGCTTCGCCGCGCGACTGCACGAGTTGCACGACACGATCGTGGAACAGCGCGCGGTTCGGCAGGCTGGTCAGCGCGTCGTAATAGGCGAGGTAGTCGAGTTGTTCGCCCTTGCTGATGTATTCGAGCGCGAACGAGATGTCGCCGGCGAGCTCGACGAGGAGCTTGAGCTCCATCTCGTCCTCGAACACGCCGGTCTGCGCGGCGTACAGCGCGAGCACACCGGCCAAGCGCTGGTCCTCGAACAGCGGGAATACCGCCTTCGAACGACATCCCATCGCGAGCGCATCGTTCGGAAAGATCTCGCAGGCCGCCGACGCGATGTCATTGCATGTCGCATAGCTGCGCTGCTGCACGGCGAGGCCGATGAGTCCCGAGCGTCCGTCAAGCAGCGCGCTGTCCGCCGCCGACAGTTCCCGGTCGGCCGAACGCGACAGGTCGCCGTCGCCCGCGACCCACGCGGCCGGTTTGATCGTCTGCGAACCGGGATCGAGCACGCCGATCCACGCGAGGCGGAACTTCCCGAGCTCGACCGCGATCCGGCAGGCCTCCCGGAACAGCTCACCGCGATCGTGCGTCCTCACGATCGCGGTGTTGATGCCCGAAAGCACCGCGTAGATCCGGTTCAGGCTCGCGACCTTCTGCTCGGCGCGGGTGCGCTCGACGACTTCGGCCTGCAACGCGGCCGTGCGCTTCGCGACGAGCTCCTCGAGATGCCGGTAGAGCTGCGCCCGCTGGATCGCGAGGGCGGTCTGGCTGCCGACCGCTTCGAGCAGGCGGAGATCCTCGCCGCTGAAAAACCCGCTGTCGTCGCGCACGATGTTCATGACGCCGAGGCTCTGTTCGCGCGCCATCAGTGGCACGACCGCGTGCGTCCGCGCGAGGTGTTCTCCCGCGGCCGCGGCCTGCAGGCGCTCGCACTCGACGAGCGCGACATCGTGCCCCAGCTCGCCTTCGCGCAGTATGCGGCGACATCGGCAGTCCGCCGCGAGCGCGACGACGTCCTGTAGCGGTGCTGGCAGCGAGCGGTTCGCGACGGTGCGCAGCGCGCCGTGTCCGTCATCGAGCCACACCCATCCTGCGCGGAAATCCGGCAGTTCGAGCAGGCCCGCGAGCGCCTGTTCGCACGCGTCGGTTTCGGTCGTCACGCGGTTCAGCTCGCCGGCGATGCGGTAGAGCATCCGGAGCATGCGGTTCGACAGCGCGATCTCGCGCTGCTGCGCCTGCAACTCCTCGTTCATGTGCACCGCTTCGTCGTACGTCGAGATCAGCAGGTCGATGATCTGCTCGCGCCCCGACGCGATGTAGTGCTTGCGGCCCCCCATGTAGATTTCCATGCCCTCGTCCGTCGCGCCGCCCTTGCGCAGCTCGCGGTTGAGCAGGATGTATTCGACGCGGGCGAGGAGCGCGTTCGGTTCGTACGGCTTGCGGATGAAGTGGTCAGCGCCGCACTCGAGGCTCTTCGCGATGTCCTGCACGCCCGCCAGCGACGTCACGATCACCACGGGGATGTCCTCGAGCGCCGGGTCGGACTTGATCGCGGCGCACAGTCCGTAGCCGTCCATCTCCGGCATCACGACATCGGAGATCACGAGCGCGGGCCGGCGCTCGCGCACCGCGGCCAGCGCGACCCGGCCGTTCGGCGCGACGCGCACCGTGTGTCCCTGCTGTTCGAGCAGGAAACGCAGCTTCTCGGCCTGTGTCGGGCTGTCCTCGGCAATGACGATATCCACGCGCGGAATCCTCTTGTCTTCGTTCGCCACGAACCGCTTCTCCTTCGGCATCCCCACCTACGAATGTGGTTTCTTCCGGCCGCGGGCGACGAGACCGGCGAGCACCGTTGCGATTTTTTGCGGCGGCAGTACGTATTGGGCCGCACCGAGCGCGACCGCGGCGCCGGGCATGCCGAAGACTACGGAGGATTCGCGGTCCTGCGCAAACGTGATGCTTCCGCCGTCCCGCAGGAGCTTGAGCTCCTGCGCGCCGTCCCGCCCCATCCCGGTGAGCAGCACCGCCGCGGCGGCAGCCCCGAACGCGGCGGCGGCCGAGCGGAACAGCACCGACACCGATGGTTTCACGCCGTGTTCCTTCGGCCCGTCGACGAGCACGACCGTCCCCGGCGAGCGCACCTGCATATGACTTCCGCTCGGCGCGACATACGCGGCACCCGAGCGCGTCTCCTCGCCATCGGTCGCGACCCGCACCGCATAGCCGCTGCTGTCACCTAGCCATTGCGCGAACCCGTCGACGAAGGAGTCGGAGATGTGCTGCACGACCAGGATCGGCACCTGCAGATCTTTCGGGAGCCCTGCCAGCAGCTCCTTCAGCGCGATCGGACCGCCGGTCGACGCGCCGGCGACGACGATGCGGACCGCGCTCGACGGGCTCGGTGCGCTCGGCGGCGCCGGCGCCCGCGCTGTTGCGCCGTGACGCGGCCAGCGCTTGACCACTGGGACTTCCGACATCACGCGCACGGTGCGAACGAGTTCGTCAGCCGCGGCGGCGAACTGCGGGTGTCCGGGCCCGCGCGGTTTCGCCAGCACCGCGAGCGCCCCCGCATCGATCGCACGGAAGTTCGCGGCGACTTCGTTCGCGTCGCTCGTCGCGGTCGCCATCACGATGCGCGTCGGGGAGGTTTCCATGATCCTGCGCGTCGCAGCGAAGCCGTCCATGCCCGGCAGGTGGATGTCCATCACGATGACGTCGGGACGGAGCCGTTCGGCTTCGCGCACCGCCTCTTCGCCGTCCCTCGCCATCCCCACAACCTGGATGCGGGACGCGCCGCCGAGGACGTGCGCGAGCAGTTCGCGGGCGACCGGTGAATCGTCGACGACCAGCACCCTGACCGTTCCTCCGGCCGCGACAGAATTCATGTGAGCCTCCTGATCACTGCCAGCAGATCGCTCTGGTCGAAGCTGCTCTTGACGACGTAGGCATTGGCCCCCGCCTCGACGCCGCGTTCGCGGTGTTCGCGCGACGCCAGCGCAGTCACAAGGACTACCGGCAAATCGGCGAGTTTCCGGTCCTGCCGGATCCACTGGGTCAGCGCGAAGCCGTCCATCCGCGGCATTTCGACGTCGGACACGACGAGATCGAAGCGGCCGGTATGCAGCGCGGTCAGCGCGTCCACGCCATCCACTGCGGTCGCGACGTCGTAGCCCGAAGATTCGAGGATGTTTTTCAGCAGCGTGCGCGAGGTGACAGAGTCCTCGACGACGAGCAACGACAGCCGCGCCTGCTTGTCATCCGGGGCAGCCAATGCCGCCGTTCGCAGGGTGCTGGCCGACGCGCCGGAGCCGGCTTCGGCCGATCCGCTTGTTCTGCTCGCGCCGGCCCCTTTCGTCGCCGTGTCCGGCGGCGGCGCGAGCGCGGCGTCCGCGAGCGCCGACTTCATGAGGTCCGGGACGCTCAGGATCGGCACGACGCGGCCGGCGCCGAGGACCGTCGCGCCGGCGACGTTCCGCACGCGCCGCAGCTGCGGCCCGAGCCCTTTCACCAGCACTTCCTGGTCGCCGAGCACCGCATCGACGGCTAACGCGATTCGCCGGCCTTCGCTCGCTAGCACCGCGACGCAAAGGTGGCGGGCGTCGCGCGATGCTGGGGCGGACGGCACGCCGAGCACGTCTGCGAGGCGGACGAGCGACAGCGCCTCGCCGCCGAGTTCGATCGCGTCGCGGTTTCCGGCGGTCCTGACCGAGCTCGCGCCGATCCGCGCGACCCGCTCGACATCACGCGTGGGAATCACGAAGCGGCTGTCGCCGACGCCGACGAGCAGCCCTCGAAAGTTCGCGAGCGAGGTCGGCAGCACGATCCGGAACGCCGTGCCCCCTTCGGCGGGCGACTCGATCGCGATGCTGCCGCCGAGTTTCTCGATCTTCTCGCGGACGATCGCGAGCCCGAGTCCGCGCCCGGAAATGCCGGTCAGCACCGGGCTCGTCGACAGGCCGGACGCGTACACCAGCGCGCACGCGGCGGCGTCGGGCAGCGCGTCCGCCTCGGCCGGCGTGACGAGACCCAGCGCGACCGCCGCGGCGGCAACCTTGCGCGCGTCGATCCCCGCACCGTCGTCCGTGATCCGCAGTTCGACCCGGTTGCCTTCCTTCGACACCACCGCGACATGGATTCGACCGCGGGCGCCCTTGCCACGGCGCACGCGCTCGGCCGGCGCCTCGATGCCGTGGTCGACCGCGTTGCGGACAAGGTGAATCAGCGGATCCTTCAACTGTTCGAGAATGCGCCGGTCGATTTCGATCGCTTCGCCGTCGATGCGCAGTTCCGCCTCCTTGCCGCTGTCGCGCGCGAGATCGCGGGCGAGTCGCGGCAGCAGTTCGAACACGACGCCGAACGGCTGCAACAGCATCTGCTTCACGTCGTCCTGCATCGCGTCGGCAAGGCCCCCGAGCGTGCGCTGTTCCCGCTCGGCCACGCGCTGCAGCCCGTTCAGGCGGTCGCACAGCGCCTTCACGTAGTGTTCGTCCCGCTCCACCGCATCGAGCACAGCGTCGATCGTCGGCATGCGTTGCCCGGGGACTGTTCCGATCTGGTGCGACCGGGCCTCCCCATCGGCCTTCGTGCCGTTCGCGTTCCGATCGCTCGCGCGGCGAAGGGCCCGAACTTCGCGGGCGGTCCGACTCCACGCCTTCCTCCACGCGGTCAGTTCGGCGCTGACCGCGCGCAGTTCGGCCGCAAGCTGCCCGGCCCCGACCTTGAACGCGAGAAGCTCTTCGGCCTGGACGAGCACCGCGGCGAGCCTTGCCGCCGGGATGCGGACGGTTTCGCCGGCGCTCCACGCGGCGTCCCTCGGCGCACGCCCCGCTGTCGGCCGCTCCGCGTCCGCCACCCCGCCTTTCACCGCGGGCTGCGTAGCTGCCGGCGTGTCCGCCGACCGCTCGAGATCCCCCGGCGTCGTCCCCTCCGTGTCAGTGGGGCTGGCCGGAGGCGAGCGGAGCGCGAGTCCGGCCGCGACGAAGCCTGCTTGCGACGCCGGCGCGACGGGCACGGCGGCATCCGCGGCCACGAGGCGCGCGAGTTCGTCCGTGCGCAGCGCGAGCGCTTCGACGAACGCGGGCGTCGGGCTCGCCTCCTCCCGTTTCAGCTTCGCGAGGCGCGTCTCGAGGTCGGCGCATACGGCCTCGACGTCGGCGAGATTCACCGCGCGCGCCGCGCCCTTCAGGCTGTGCGCCTCGCGGAACAGCGTCTCGACGGCCTGCCTGCCGCGTTCGCCCGAAACGGGTTGCTCCAGTTCGCGCAGCAGCGCGGAAATCGCGCGCAGATGCTCGTCGGCTTCGAGCCGGAACGTCGCCCGAAGGTGATTCAGAAACGCGTCGGAGTCGAGAGGCGGCATGGTGAGCCGGGCGTCAGAACCGGTAGCACCCGACCATCTCCTTGAGCTTCTGGCCGAGCGCGTGCAGGTTGTGGGCCGCGGCTTCGGCCTGCCGCGTGCTGTCGAGGTTCTGCGTCGTCGCGACGCGGATGTTCGCCGTCGCGAGCGCGAGCTGGTCCATCCCGGCGAGTTGCTGCTGCGCCGATACGGCAATCTGACTCGCCGCGTGCGCGCTTTCGTCGATGCTGTCGGCGAGCTGCCGGATCGCGTCGCCGGCTTCCTGAGAGCGAAGCACGCCGGTCTCGACGGCCTTCGAACCCTGCTCGGTCGCCATCACCGCGCCGCTGGTCGCCTTCTGTATGTCGCCGAGGATCGCGCGCACCTGGCTCGTCGCCTGCTTCGACTGTTCGGCGAGGCTCTTCACTTCCTGCGCGACGACCGCGAAACCCTTGCCAAACTCGCCGGCCTTCGCGGCCTCGATCGACGCGTTTACCGCGAGCAGGTTCGATTGCTCGGACAGGTCGTTCACGCTCGCGATGATCTCGCCGATCGCCTGGCTCTGTTCGGCCAGGCGCACGATGCTTTCGGCAATCTGTTCCATCTGCTCACGGATCCGCTGCATCGCCTCGGCGCTGTCCTCCACGGCCCGCCTGCCGTCCTGCGAGATCTGCGCGGCCTTGTGCGCCCCGTCGGCGACCGCCCGCGCCTTCTGGCTCGACAGCGTCGCGGTCTGCTTCACTTCCTCGACGGTCGTCGCGGTTTCGGCGGTGGCCGACGCGGTTTCGGCCGCAGCGGTGGCGACCTGCGTCGTGCCGCTCAGGATATCGGTCGCCGACGATGCGAGGACGTTCGTCCCATCGCTGATTTCGCGCGCCATGTCGCGCAGGTTCCGCACCATCGTCGCGAAGGCCATGCCGAGCGCATCCTCTTCGGACTGCACTTTGACCTGCATGCCGAGGTCGCCGGCCGCGATGCGCGTTGCGACATCGGCCTTCTCCCGCAACGATTGCGCCATCTGGTCGAACTTCTCTTCGAGCACGCCGATCTCGTCGGAGCGCGTGTTCGCACCGCCGACCACGACGATCTCTCCGGCGGCGATCCTCTCCGCGCGCAGCGCGATCGTCTTCAGCGGCGCGGCGATCACCCGGTTGAGGAACGCGGCCGTGAGGATGCTTAGCACCACGGCGGCCGCACCGAACGCAAGGAAAAGGCGCATCGTTGACGTGATCCGCTCCTCCGCTTCGGCAACGGCCGCCTTCGCCCGCGCCTGCGCCTCGTTGCCGAGCTCCGCGGACAGCCCGCGGACGGCTTCGAAGCGCTCCTTCTGGATGCCGACCCCGAGCAGCTGCGCCTCCTCGCGCCGCCCCTTGCGAAGCATCGCGATCACCTCCTGCCGGGTCTCGCGACCGGCAGCAGTGAGCGCGGCGACCTCGTCGAGCTTCGACGACAGCACCCCGGCGCCCTCCACCAGTGTGCGCAGGCGCGCGATACGTTCGTCGGTCTCGCGCTCGCCGCTCGCGACTTCCTTCTCCAGTATCTCCTGCTCGGACCGCCGCGGCTCCACCTGAAGCTGAAGCATGTGCGCGCGCACCCGGTTCTGGACGGCGCGCAACTCGACGAGTTCGGTCGCAACGGCAAAATCCCGCTCGAACAACGTCTTCTGGGACTGCAGCAGGTTCGCCATCCCCGCCTGCGCGATCCACATCACGAGGCAGAGCAGCAGGAGCATCAGGCCGAAGGCGACGAGGAATTTCGTCCGCGCGGCCAGATCTAGGAGCCAGTTCATTCGTTCGTCCTCTTCTTGTTTTTCTGTTCCTGGTAACCCGGAAGCAAATCCAATCGCTCACCCTGAGCCGGTCGAAGGACCGGCAGCGATTGCACTTTTCGTTGCCGCCTCAATAGCCCACCTCCTCCGCGACGGCAATGGACGGATCGGCGAGGAGCTTGCGCCCATCGAGGATCACCGTACGCCCCCGCGTGACGCCGAGGAGGTAGTCGGGACGAATCACGGAGAGCGTCGGCAGTGGCGGCTGCACGTCGACCACCGGAATGCGCCGGATGCCGAGGATCCGGTCGGCGAGGACGCCGAACCGCATCTTGTCGTCATCGAGGACGATTGCCTTGTCGAGATCGGTCAGGCCTTTCCGGGCGAGCCCGAAGAATTTCCGGACGTCGAGCACCGACAGGATCTCCCCGCGCAGATGGATGATCCCGAGCACGAACGCCGGCGTGCCGGGCAGCACCGTCAGCTCCCGCAGCGGGACGACTTCGCGGATCCATGCGGATTCGATCGCATGCCGCTCGTCGGCGAGCACGAATTCCAGCACCTCGATGCTCGCGTCCGCGGCGGCGGGCGGCGGGACGGCGAGCGCCCGCGCGCGCGCTTCGAGGACCGCCCCGCGCGCCGCCGGCGACGGCACCACGTGCTCGTCGAGCGCCTGCGCCGCGTCCGCGAGACGGGCGTGCGCGCGCGTCCAGTCGATGCCCGCGTTCGTCATGAAATGCGCTCCGCCGCATCGATGATTTCGCGCAACCGTCCGGCGGTCATCCCCTCGCCGTCCGGGAGCAGCGCGTCGGCCGCGGTCCCGTCGAGAAGGCGTTGGGCGACCGTGAAATGCGCCGCGGCGCGCGACGGCTGGCCGAGGCGGCGCAGGAGATTGGCGAGTGAGAAATGGGCGAGCACATGATCGGGGTCGAGGTAGAGCGCCTGTCTCAAGGCCGCCTTCGCGTCTTCGGGCTGGCCGGACTCCTCGAGCACCGACGCCAGCAGATAGCGCAGGCCCGGATCGGACTTGTCGGCGGCTACCGCGGCCTCGCCCCAGCGGCGTGCCTCGTCGAACGCGCCGCGATTCGCGTAGTCGCGGCACGCGAGCGCGAGAGTTTTCGGGCTCGAGGAAGGGTCGATGACGCCGCGCTGCACGCATTCGCCCCCGACGCCTGTCCGTCGCCGATCCGGAGCTTCGACGGTCCCGCGCTCCCGGTGCTTCCCGGCACCGGCCGCGGCGCCCGAAAGCCCTACGGATGCCGGAGCCCCCGCCTCGCCGCCACGAGCCATCGCCAGCCCGGTTCGGCGTTCCCGCGGCTGCACGGCGGCCGCTCCCCCCTCCTTGCGGTACAGGAGCGCGTCGCCGATCCGCACCGTCGCGAAACCCGGGAACAACGCGGCGTCGGCCTCCGCCGCAGCGACGATCAGCCATCCGCCGTCGATGAGGGCGCGATGGAGCCGTCGCACGACGGCCTCGGCCGCGGAGCGCTCGAAGTACATCAGCACGTTGCGGCAGAACATGATGTCCAGCGCGTTCGTGCCGTTCGTGAACGACGGATAGACGTCATCGACGAGGTTCAGGTAGGCGAATCGCGGCAGGCGCTTGCCGACCCCCTTGACGCGGTATCGGCCGCCCTCCGCTGTTTCGAAACGGGCTTGCCGCAGCCCGTCGGGCACGCCGCGGAACGACCATTCGCGATAGACGCCGTGCTCCGCCCGCGCGAGCGCCGCGCAATCGATGTCGGTGCCGAGGACGGCGACGTTCCACGACGCGAGGTCCGGCAGCAGGCGTGCGAGCAGGATCGCGATCGAATAGGGCTCCTCGCCGGTGCTGCAGCCGGCACTCCAGATTCTCAGGTGACGGTCGCTCACGCGCCGCGCGGCGATCAGCGCCGGCAGGATCTCGGCTTCCAGCGCCTCCCACACCGCCGGCTCGCGGAAGAAATAGGTTTCGCCGATCGTCAGGTGATGTGCGAGTGTGTCGATGCGCCGACGATCGGGCGGCGCTTCCATCAGCATCCGCGCGCACGTCTCGACGTCGGAATAGCCGAGATCGGCCGCCGCGTCCTCGAGCCCGCGCAGCAGGCCCGGCCAGCGCGCCGGCGGGAAGTACAGTCCCGTCCGCCCGACGACGAACTCGCTGAATCGCTGCAATACCGCTTCGGGAATCTTCGCGCTCATCCCGTGCTTGCTACGCGGGCCGCGAGCGCGTCGTCGAGCAAACGCTCTTCGTCGAAGGACAGGAAGGCATCGAGATCCTGGATCAGGACGATCCCGTCGGGAAGCCTCGCGACCGCCCTCAGGTGTGCGGTCCCCGGCACGATGGCGCCCACCTCGACGACGTCGCTCCGGTCGAGTTCGACGACTCCCGCGACCTCTTCGACGAGTATCGCGACCGTGCGGGTCGGCGTACGGGCGACAAGCAAACGGTCGTCGAGGGCGATATCCCGGGTCGGCAGACCGTAGCGCAAGCGCAGGTCAACGACCGGGACGATTTCGCCGTGAAGGTCGATGACGCCGCGGACGACGCCGGGCGCGTTCGGCAACGGCGTGACGGCGACTGCGCGCAGGACGCGCTCGACGCTACCCGGAGGCAGTCCGAACCGTCGATCGCACACGGTAAAGACCGTAACGGTATCCATCACTTAACCATCGTGGAGAACACGTACAGCAAGCATAGAACCGCCGCCGGCCCGCTTGCCAGCGTTTTCTTGCATCTGCGCCGCGGCGCGGGCGGCGCTCCGGGTAAACCCGGGGGCATCACGGCCCCGATGACAAACGGGGCTCCGATTTTCATCGGCACCGCCGGCGCACGCTAGCGACGGCGATCCGCGCTCCCGGCCGCGGCCGTGGACAGATCACTCCTCGAGCAGGCTGCGCAGCATCCACGCCGTCTTTTCGTGCACTTCGAGCCGCTGCGTCAGCAAGTCGGCGGTCGGCTGGTCGTTGGCCGCGTCGACGAGCGGGAACAGGCCGCGGGCGGTGCGCGCCGCCGCTTCCTGTGCGTCGACGAGATAGCGGACCATCTCAAGCGCCTTCGGCACGCCCTCGACTTCCCTGATCGTCGCAAGCTGCACGAACTCCTTATACGTGCCCGGAGCGGGATGCCCGAGCGCGCGGATGCGTTCGGCGATCAGATCGAGCGCGCCCCACTGCTCGGTGTATTGCTGCATGAACATCACGTGAAGCGTGTTGAACATCGGACCCTTCACGTTCCAGTGGAAGTTGTGGGTCATCAGGTAAAGCGTGTAGCTGTCGGCCAGCAGGCCGGACAGACCCTGGGAGATCTTCAGGCGATCGTCCTCGGACAAGCCGATGTCGATCGCCGCGCGTTCGTTCTGATTCTTGTTTGCCATGCTGCGCTCCTGATGAAAAATCGGTTCGGGCACGTCCGGCGATCCCGCTGATGTCTAGGTTCGTATCACCCGGCTCATGCCAACTGCGAGGGGATTCTGGCACAGATCTTCCGCCCGACGCGACCGCGTCACCGTTCCCCGGGAAAGCGCCGCCGAGGCCGCTGCGCAAGCAGGAGGCCGGACGACGCGGCCCGCGGGATGATCGAACTGTGTCCGGAGACTGCAACGCGTCCGGGCGCTTCCGGTAAAGTCCTCCCCCGCGGGACCACCGCGAACTCCGGTTAGCCATCGATGAAATGAAGAACGTACTGCGAAGCGGAACGGCCGCGCTCGTCACCGGCGCATTGCTCGCGGGCTGCGCGACGCAGCCCGAACCTGTCGCCACCCAAGCGCCGGCCCCCGTCGAGACGAAGACGCCCGACATCCTCGATCGGCAGCCCGCCTCCCCGCCCGCCGGAATCTTTCGTCCCGACGTTCCGGCTCCGGCACCGCTACCGGAGCCGGGCCAAGCGGCGCCTCCGCTCATGCGCCCGCACCCGCCCCAGGGACAGACCCGAGTACTCGAACTCCTGCCGCCGACCCTCACACGCGATCGCAAGGCTTGGGCGGGCGACATCGCCGCCGCATTCACCGCGCTGCGCCTCGCGCCCACCGACCGCAACTTCTGCGCGGTCATCGGCGTCATCGAGCAGGAATCCGGCTTCGAGGCCGACCCCGTCGTTCCCGGCCTGTCGCGGATCGCATGGCGTGAAATCGAAACCCGGCGGCAACGCTACGGCATCCCGAAACTCGCGCTCGACGCGGCGCTGTCGAAAACCTCGCCGAATGGGCAGACCTACAAGCGGCGCCTCGACACGCTGCGAACCGAACGGCAGATGAGCGCGCTGTACGACGACATGATCGCCGAGTTGCCCGGCGGCAGCCTCCTCCTGAGCGGCTACAACCCGGTGCGCACAGGCGGCCCGATGCAAGTGAGCATCGCCTTCGCCGAAGCCCACGCGCGCGAAACGTCCTCCCGGACCGTCGTCGATGGGGACGTCCGGCGCGCGGTCTTCACGCGGCGCGGAGGCGTCTATTTCGGCGTCGCGCACCTCCTCGACTACCCGGCCCCGTACAGCACCCCGCTCTACCGCTTTGCCGACTTCAACGCCGGCCACTACAGCAGCCGCAACGCCGCGTTCCAGCGAGCGGTCGCCCGCCTCACGAAGAAGCCGCTCGTCCTCGACGGCGACCTGCTGCGCTACGACAACGGCAGACCATCGGCCAACCCAAGCGCGACACAGAAGGCCGTCCTCGCGCTATCGAAGCGCCTGAAACTCGACGCCGACGACATCAATGCCGGCCTGCGCCAGGAAAAAACGGACGCCTTCGCACGCACGCCGGTGTATCAGCGCGTCTTCTCGCTCGCCGACCGAACGTCGGGCGGGCGCGCGCCCCGCGAAGCGATGCCGCGCATCGACCTGAAAAGCCCGAAGATCCAGCGCAAACTCACGACCGAGTGGTTCGCGAAGCGGGTGAACATGCGATACGGCAACTGCATGACACGCGCCGCGCGCGGCGCCGGAACGACGAACTGAAAGCGGCGGCGGCTCCGGAACGACGAACGGAAACGGCCGCCGATCGAGCGGAATCGACGCGGGAAGATGGCCCAGCGCAAATCCTGAGAGGGTTGTTGCCGGACGCAATGGAGAACGCCACGGTCCGGCGGCTCGATCGGCCACCGACGCGCTCCCGATGCCCGTCCCGCAACGCGAATTCGCCGCGGCGGCGAGCGCCTCATGGCGTCCGGGGCCAAAAGCACAGCGGATATGCGGAGAAACTGCTGAAGTGCATATCCGTCGCCCTTCGGAACAGTTTTCGGGACCGACCGATATAAACCTTAAAAACCGACAAAACCAGTGAACTGGACAAGCCTCGCACTAGCGTACGTCGGGCCCCTCACGCCAACGCCGTAAAGCTGACTGACTTTGATCCCACAACCCAGGGGCATTACTCCTCTTGACGCCCGGCCCGTCGATCGCGACCGCCTGATGTCCGGCCGGCATCCTCGTCACCGTACGGTAGAGAAATGGTCAGGCACACGTACCGGTGGACATACTCGTCGACCCGCTGGCGCCGATGTCGCGGCCCTAGCTTCATGAGCGCGCCCAGTAGAACTAAAACAAACAGCGCGCTGGAGGCATAAAAAGTCATATTTCACCCGTTGCTGACACCGACATTTCAAGCGCTCACGTTCCAGCAATCACGTATTTCGTAATGCGGCCGAACCTTTCGCTCGGTCCGCCAAGGCAGTACTGCGCCCCAGCGGGGCCTTCGCAAAGGTCCGGCCCAGCCAACCTTTACGCGGCTTCCCCTAGACCGCGGCCGCGCCGCCGAGATAGCGCTCGATGTCCACCTCGTCGATCTGCTCGGGCTGCATGAAGCGCTCGGCGTAGCGGCGGAAGACGCCCGCGCGCAGGAAGAGCTCGAAAAGCTCGGGGTCGATATGGCGCTCGTTGCGCATGCGGGCCATGATCGTCAGCGTCTCGCTCAGGGTCTTGCCCGGCTTGTAGGGGCGGTCGATCGCGGTGAGCGCCTCGAAGATGTCGGCGATTGCCAGCATGCGCGCCGCCGGACTCATCATCTCGCCGGTGAGCCGGCGCGGGTAGCCGGTGCCGTCCATGGTCTCGTGGTGGCCGCCGGCATATTCGGGCACGGCGGTCAGGTGGCGCGGGAAGGGGAGCGCGCTGAGCATGACGATGGTCTGGATGATGTGCTCGTTGATCTTGTAGCGCTCTTCCTCGGTGAGGGTGCCGCGGCCGACGGTGAGGTTGTGGAGTTCGCCGCGGTCGTAGAGCAGCGCCGGGATTTTCATGCGGAAACCCCACGGGTTACCTTCGCCGAAGCGCTCCGATTCGCGCCGGGGAATGCGGTGCTCGGGCTTGTCGGCGAGCAACGGCTCGGCCACCGGCAGGGGCGCCCGCGCGACGGCGTTCATGCGCGCCAGCTCGTCGTGGCCGACGCCGAGGCGGTCGTCGATGGTGCGTGTCCAGGTGCGCCGGCCGATCGCGTGCAGGCGCTCGTGCTCGGCGGTGGTCATCGACTCGCCGCCGACGTTGCAGCGGGCGACGAAGGCGAAATCGTCGTCGAGCTCGCGCCATGCCGCCTCCAGGCGCGTGAGCGCCGTCGCGCGCGCCTCGCCCTCGGCGATCGCCCGCCAGCAGGCGACTTCCGCTTCGCGCTTGGCGACCTCGAAGCGCATCCGCACCTCGTGGATGCGATCGTAGAGGTTCTCGAGCTTGGTGGCCTTGTCGACGACGTATTCGGGCGTGGTGACCTTGCCGCAGTCGTGCAGCCAGGCGGCGATATGCACCGCTTCGCGCTCGTCGGCGTCGAGCTGGAAATCGCGATACGGTCCTTCGGTCGCCTCGCACGCCGCCTCGGCGAGCATCGTGGCGAGCTCCGGCACGCGCGCGCAGTGACCGCCGGTGTAGGGGCTCTTGGCGTCGATGGCGCCGGCGAGCAGGCGCAGGAAGGCATCGAAGAGCGCCTTCTGGGCGCGGATCAGGCCGCGCGTCTCGAGCGACACCGCGGCGAAGCCGGACAGCGCGCCGATGAAGGCGAGGCGGGCGGGGTCGGCGCCGCCGCGGGTCAGCAGCACCAGCGCGCCGACCAGCGCCTGTTCGCGGCTGAAGAGCGGCAGCGCGATGACGAGCTCGCCGGCGGGTGCGCCGCCGGCCGGCACCGCATGCTCCCACTCGCCCTCGCGCAGGGGCCGGGTCACCGGCCGGCGTTCGCGGATCGCGGTGGCGAGCTCGAACGGCGCCGCCGCGTCGAGCGCGACCTCCGCCGTGGCGTCAACGTCCACGCGCGCGCCCAGATGCAGGCCGGCGGCGGGGCACAGGCGGTCGGGGTCGTTGCCGACGAGGTAGAGCACGCCGCTGTCCGCGCCGACCGCGCGCGCGGTCTCGTCGAGCAGCTGCGGCAGCAGGCGCTCGAAATCGGCCTCGGCAGCGACTTCGGCGGTGATCCGCAGGAAGCGCGCCAGGGTGTCCTTCATCTGGTCGAGGGTGAGCGCGAGCTCGTCGACCTCGCGGATCCAGGAGCGCACCGCGATCGGTCGGTCGAACTCGAAGCGGCGCACCGCCTCGGCCTCGCCGGCAAGCCGCGCGAGCGGGCGCGCGATGACGTAGGCGAGCCACAGCGCGAGCGGCACGGCGAGCGCGAGCAGGGCGGCGGCGGCGGCCAGCGCCTGGTTGCGCAGCGCGCGCGCCTCGCCGAGCAACTCGTCGGTAGGGATCGCGAGACCGAGAAAGGCCGGCCGGCGGTCGTCGACGCGCAGGCGGGCGAGCGTGAGCATGAGGTCCTCTCCCGCGATCCGCACCCGCTCTACCGCGGGCTCGGCGTGCGTGCCCAGGCGGGCGACATCGATGCCGGCCAGCGCGGCGAGGCTGGGCTGACCGAGCTCGGCGAGCACCGCCGGGCGTAGGCTTCCGTCCGCCTCGCGCACGATCACCTCCGTATCGGGGTCGCCGCTGCCCATCAGGCGGCGGCCGTCGTCGAAGAGGACGAGGCGGGTGCCCGGCGTGATCCGCTGCCGGGCGAGCACCGCCGAGAGGGTGTCGAGCTCCACGTCGGCCGCCACCACGGCGCGTCCGTCGGCGGTACGCACGGCAACGGTGTTGCCGATCTTGCCGGTGGTGAAGAACACGTAGGGATCGGTGCGGGCGACGCCGTCCGCGTTCATGGCGGCCTCGTACCAGGGCCGAACGCGCGGATCGAAGGCGAGGGCCTGGGGCCGCGGTGCGGCGCCGAGCCGGGCGAGCGCCTCGTCCAGAAAGATGAAGCGCGACTCGGCCGCGCCGCCGCCGCGTTCGATGCTCTGCACCACGAAGCGGGTTCCGCGCGGCGCGTCGAACTGGGCCTCGGCGCCGGCGGCGATGCGGCGCACGAGGAAGAAGTCGCCGTCCGGATACCCCACGTAGTAGGCGGAGATGGTGTCGGTGAGGCGCAGCGCCTCGGCGAAGAACGCCAGCCCTTCCATGCGCTCGGCGAGCGTCCCGGCGCTGGCCACCGGCTGCAGCGCGAGCAGGCGAACGGCGCTGCGCGCAGGCGCGAGGACGCGCTCGAGCTCGCCGCCAGCCTCGCCCGTGCTGCGCATGGCCAGCTCCACCGCCGAGGCTTCGAGAATGCGCGAGCCACGCGAGTACGACACCCAGGCGGTGACGCCGCCGACGGCGAGCACGAGCACGGTGAACGCGGTGGCGATGTGGTGACGAAGGGGATAACAGCGACGATTGTTCATGGCGGGATCTCGCCTCGACAGTCGGGGCAGGCGCGCCCGATCGAGGCGACGCGCGCCTCGCTTCCCAGCTTAGTCGTTCGTGTGCCGGCGACAAGCGGTGCGCGTCCGAACGCCGCGGCGGCCGGAACCGGCACTGCAGCCGATGCGGCCACGCTAGCAGGACGGTGAGAAACCCCAAGCCCCTTGCGGCGGCTGGATTCTGAGGCACACTACGGGCTGATTTCCGGCACCTACTTTTCCTCCCAAACCATGCGGGGCGAAGAAGATCCCCAAGCGTCGATGTTCAGCTACGTGAGCCAAATTCGTTGGCGGCCTCGAGCGCCTGGGGCTGCGCGCCCACGTGGCGCGAAAGAGCATGGGCAGTGCGGTCGATGGGCGCACGGCGCGCGGCAAGGGCTATGCGATGAGTCTGCGTCGCCGAAAGATGATCGAAGAGGCGTTCGGCTGGATCAAGACCATCGGTGGGCTGCGCAAGACCCGCCACAAGGGATTGGCGAAGCTGTCGCGGCAAGCGGTGTTCGCCTTTGCCGCCTACAACCTGACGCGCCTGCTCAACCTGATGTGGCCGAAGGCCGCGTAGGGATTGATCCGCCTGTCGGCTGCCCAACGACAGGAAAGCGGGACGAAAACGCCCGGTAACACGGGCAACGGCGCGCTTTCGGCGCCGGGAAAAAAAGAGCGGAAGGGCAAATTCGGGAAGGAATCACGAGTTTCTCACCACCCTGCTAAGCTGAGCTCGACGCAACGCTCCTCAAGCCCGCGCTCGATACCGCCCGTCCGCACGATCGCGGTCGTTGCCTTCCCGCCGATACAGGCATGACGGGATTGCAGAGCATCGAAGGGCTCGCTGATCCACCTTGCGCATTCTTGTCGAGGTGCCGACGAGCAATCATGGACCAAGGCGCCGACTGGGAGGTCGTATGTTGAACGGCGCGCCTCGCGGAATCAAGGAGCGCATCGCTCATGTGCGACGACAAAAGCGAACCGATCGTGACACCAGCGGCGGCGAGTTGGACTCCTTGCCGATTGTGACTCTGCCGAGCGGTACGCGAGTCATTGCGCTGATCGAGCCCGTACGCCCATATCTCGTAGTTGTACGCGGATCCCGAGAGTCGTCGCTAGCGCGCAGCCCGACGCCGGCGACAGTTTTTCCGCTCGAATGAGCTTTGTCTGCTGCGGCGGCAGCGTGATCCTACGACCTAAGCGAGAGGGAATGTAACCCCGGCGTAACCCAGCCTATAAGCGACAAGGGCTTGCATCGCTGCAAGCCCTTGTTTTATCTGGTGCTGCTGACCGGAATCGAACTGGTGACCTACTGATTACGAATCAGTTGCTCTACCGACTGAGCTACAGCAGCTAAGGCCGCGAAATATACCTCAGCCCCGCGCCCGGTTCAACTGTTGCTTGCACATCACTGAACTTCCGGTTGGATCGGCGCCCGCCGCTGACCCGAACGACGGAAAGGCCGGCGACATCGCGCTTCAGCTCCTCGGACGCCAGTAATCCGGCCGGCCGTAATGGTTCTTCAGATGATCGATCAGCAAGCGAACGCGCAGCGCGAGGTGCTTGCGCTGGGGAAACACCGCATAGATCCCGGTCACCGGAGCGGCGAAGTCGTCGAGCACGGAGACGAGCCGGCCGGCGCGCAAGTCCGCTTCGACTTCCCACAGCGACCGCCACGCGAGCCCCTGGCCGGCGAGCGCCCATTCGTGCAGCACCGCGCCGTCGTTGCATTCCAGCCGGCCGCCGACTTTCACCGTTGCAACTTCACCCTCCTCGTCGCGGAACACCCACCCGCGCTGCTGTCCGAGCGGGAGGCAGTTGTGCGCCGCAAGATCCTGCGGGGTCACGGGCAGCGGATGCCGCGCGAAATAGGCGGGGCTGGCGACGACGACGCGCCGGTTATCCGCGAGCCGGATCGAAACGAGGCTGGAATCGGGCAGCTCGCCGATGCGGATCGCACAGTCGATGCCCTCGTTCACCAGATCGACGAGGCGGTCCGTCAGGTCGAGGCTGCACGAGACGTCCGGATTCATGTCGAGGAAGTCCCGGACCAGCGGCGCGACGTGAATCCGGCCGAAGCCCGCGGGCGCGGAAATGCGCAGGTGTCCGCTGGCCTTCACGCCTCCCAGGCTCACCGAGGCCTCGGCGTTCGCGAGGTCGTTGAGGATGCGTTGGCAATCCTCGAGAAACGCGGCGCCTTCGAAGGTCAGCGAAATACTGCGCGTCGTGCGGGTCAGCAGCTTGACGCCGAGGCGTTGCTCGAGCGCGTCGAGCCGTCGCCCGACGACGGCCGGCGTCACCCCTTCCGCGCGGGCGGCCGCCGAAAGGCTCCCTCGACTCGCGACGCTGACGAAGCTCTCGACTTGCTTGAACGCGTCCATTTCGTACTTCTAGTAAAAGATAAATTGACCGGAGCAGGTCTTCTGTCTTCTGGATGATATCAATAGACTCGTCGGCAACTGAAGGGCGGAGGAGACACTGCCCGACCACCAATACGCCCGCAGCCGGTCCTCGCCGGCTGCAAAGGCGCCGCTGAAGGGACCTGATGAAGAACGAACCCATCCGCGCGATCGCCTTTGATGCCTATGGCACGTTGTTCGACGTCTATTCCGTCTGCGCGCTCGCCGAGCAGTTGTTCCCGGGCAAAGGCGATGCGCTCGCCGCGCTGTGGCGCCTGAAGCAGATCGAATACAGCTTCCTGCGTACGCTGTCCGGCCGCTATCGGCCCTTCCTCGACGTGACCGCGGACGCGCTCGTTTTCGCGGGCAAAAAGCTCGACATCGCGATGACCGAAGCGCAGCACCGCCAACTGATGAACCAGTACGCGTGCCTGTCGCCCTTCCCGGAGAACCTCGGCGCGCTCAGGGCGTTGCGCGAACTCGGTATTCCGATGGCCGTCCTGTCGAACGGCACGCCCGAAATGCTCGACGTCGCGATCAAGAGCGCCGGGATGAACGGGCTGTTCGACCACGTGCTGTCGGTCGACTCCGTGCGGCAATACAAGACGTCCGCGGCCGCTTACCAGCTCGGCGCCGACGCATTCGGCTGCACCGCTCGCGAGATCCTGTTCGTGTCGTCGAACGGCTGGGATGCGGCCGGCGCGACGTGGTTCGGCTATACGACGTTCTGGATCAACCGGGCCGGGCTGCCGCTCGAGGAGCTCGGCGTCGAGCCTTCTGCGACCGGCCAGCGGCTGACCGAGATCATCGAATTCGTCGAGTCGCGCTACCGCCCCGGAGCCCGAACATGACCCTGAACGAGATCCTGATCATCGGCGTTGGCGCCGCGATGGCCGGCGCGATGAACTCGGTCGCCGGCGGGGGCACGTTCTTCTCGTTTCCGGCCTTGCTCGCGATCGGCGTGCCGCCGGTGGTCGCCAACGCGAGCAACGCGGTCGCGCTGTGGCCGGCCAGCCTGTCCGGCGCCTACGCCTACCGGCGCGAGCTCGCGCGTTTCAGGGTCGGGTTGCCGGCGCTGACGGCCGTCGCGCTCGTCGGCGGCGTCGCCGGCGGATTGCTGCTGCTGTCGACGCGCGACGACACGTTCTCGATGCTGATCCCGTGGCTGCTGCTGGTTGCCACCGTGATGTTCGCGGGGAGCGGCCGCATTTCCGCGCTGCTCGCGCGCATGCGCCAGCGGGCGCAAGCCGGCCCGTCGCATGCAAGTGCCGGCGGCCTGCTGTTCCAGCTCGGCGTCTCGATCTACGGTGGCTTCTTCGGTGCGGGCATGGGCATCGTGATGATCGCGGCGCTCGCCATCCAGGGGCATCGCGACATCCACGACATCAACGCGCTGAAGAACTGGCTGTCTGCAGTCATCTACAGCGTCGCCGTCGTCACCTTCGTCGTCGCCGGCGCGGTGAGCTGGCCGCACACGCTCGTCATGCTCACGACCGCGGCGGTCGGGGGCTACTGGGGCGCGATCGGGGCGAGAAAAGTCCCGGCGGCGTGGCTGCGGCGCTTCATCATCGCGGTCGGCACGACCCTGACCATCTACTATTTCTTCACGACCTACCTGCAATAAAGGGCGAGACATCATGACCGAACGAATCCAATGCAATCAGCTCCAGGTGGACGCGTCGCTGCAACGCTTCATCGAGAACGAGGCCCTGCCCGGTACCGGGGTCGACGGCGCGGCGTTCTGGAAAGGCTTCAGCGACCTGGCGAACGAACTCGCCGTGAAAAACCACGCGCTGCTCGCCGAGCGTGACCGCCTGCAAGCGGAAATCGACAACTGGCATCGCGTGCACCCCGGCCCGGTCCAGGACATGCCCGCGTACCGCGCCTTCCTCGAGTCGATCGGCTACCTGCAGCCGGTGCCGGCCCCGTTCAAGGTCACCACCTCCAACGTCGATATCGAGATCAGCGAACAGGCCGGCCCGCAGCTCGTCGTGCCGATCATGAACGCGCGCTACGCACTGAACGCAGCGAACGCGCGCTGGGGCAGCCTGTACGACGCGCTGTACGGCACCGATGCGATCCCGACCGATGGCGGCGCGGAGATCGGCGCGAGCTATAACCCGGTTCGCGGCGCACGCGTCATCGCGTTCGCGCGCAACGTGCTGAACCAGGCCGCGCCACTCGCGCAAGGCAGCCACGACGGCGCGAAAGCCTACGCGGTGAGCGGCGGTAAACTCGTCGTCACGCTGCAGGACGGAAGCCAGACCGGCCTCGCGGATCGGGCGAAATTCGTCGGGTATCAGGGCGTGCCCGATGCCCCCTCCGCAGTGCTGCTGAAGAACAACGGCCTGCACTTCGAAATCCAGTTCGACCGCAACCACCCGATCGGCAAGACCGACGCCGCCGGCATCAAGGATGTCGTCGTCGAGGCGGCGGTGTCAACGATCATGGACTGCGAAGATTCGGTCGCCGCCGTCGACGCCGAGGACAAGGTCCTCGCCTATCGCAGCTGGCTCGGCCTGATGACCGGCGAGCTCGTCGAGACTTTCGAGAAGGGCGGCAAGACCGTCGAGCGCCGGATGAACCCGGACCGCGAGTACACCGCGCCGAACGGCGGCACGCTGCGCCTGCACGGCCGCTCACTGCTGTTCATCCGCAACGTCGGCCACCTGATGACGAACCCCGCGATCCTGCTCGCCGACGGCTCGGAGATTCCCGAAGGAATCATGGACGGCGTCGTTTCCGTGCTGATCGCGCTGCGCGACCTCCAGCGCAAGGGCAACTCGCGCACCGGCAGTGTCTATATCGTCAAGCCGAAGATGCACGGCCCGGCGGAAGTCGCGTTCGCGAGCGAGCTCTTCGGCCGCGTGGAACAGCTGCTCGGCCTGCCGGCGAACACCGTCAAGATGGGCATCATGGACGAGGAACGCCGCACGTCGGTGAACCTGCAGGCCTGCATCAAGGCCGCCGAATCGCGCGTCGCGTTCATCAACACCGGCTTCCTCGACCGCACCGGCGACGAGATGCACACGTCGATGGAAGCCGGCCCGATGATCCGCAAGGGCGACATGAAGGCCTCCGCGTGGATCCAGGCCTACGAGCGCCAGAACGTGCTGATCGGCCTCGCCTGCGGCCTGCGCGGCAAGGCGCAGATCGGCAAGGGCATGTGGGCGATGCCGGATCTGATGGCCGAAATGCTGAAGCAGAAGATCGGCCACCCGAAAGCCGGCGCGACGACCGCGTGGGTGCCCTCGCCGACCGGTGCGACGCTGCACGCCCTGCACTATCACCAGGTCGATGTCCAGGCCGTGCAGCAGGAGATGGAAAAGATCAGCCTCGACGCCGAGCGTGGCAAGCTGATGAACGACCTGTTGACGATCCCGGTCGCGCCGAAGGCGGACTGGAGCGCGGAAGCGATCCAGCAGGAGCTCGACAACAATGCGCAGGGCATCCTCGGCTATGTCGTGCGCTGGGTCGACCAGGGCGTCGGTTGCTCGAAGGTGCCGGATATCAACAACATCGGCCTGATGGAGGACCGCGCGACGCTGCGCATCTCGAGCCAGCACATCGCGAACTGGCTGCGCCACGGCGTTACGAACGAAGCGCAGGTTATGGAGACGCTGAAGCGCATGGCGGCGATCGTCGACCAGCAGAACGCCGACGATCCGCTGTACCGGCCAATGGCCGCGGACTTCGACAAGTCGGTCGCATTCCAGGCCGCGAAGGACCTGATCTTCAAGGGCTGCGCGCAACCGAGCGGCTATACCGAGCCGCTGCTGCATCGGTGGCGCCAGATCGCGAAAGCACGCGCGTAAGAGGGCGACGGGTGGGAGCGAACCGACAACCCGCCGCTCTCACCCGTCACCGCCATCCGCGTCGCGCCCCCGGCCGCGCCGTGTGCTTTCGCAAAACGTCGAACCCATCAGGCGAAAGTTCGTCAAAGTCCTTGACCGGGAAGATCGATGGGGCTATAGTTCTGTTTCTCCGACGCGGGGTGGAGCAGTCTGGCAGCTCGTCGGGCTCATAACCCGAAGGTCGTAGGTTCAAATCCTACCCCCGCAACCAAATACATTAAGGGCCTGCACATCGTGCAGGCCCTTTTGTTTTGCCCGGGATACATCCCGACGGCACATTACCGCCAACGGGAACCCACGGCCGGGTTCAATGCACGCGCAAAACGCAACACACCCGTAAGACATCCACACGCCCCGAAAACCGAGACGACAATCGGGTCGGCAATAGTCGGCGCGGCGCCGACCCTGCCCACTCGCCAGCGTTTCTTAACCCCGAGGACAAAAACCCCAGGGCTCACATCCGACAGCAGGACACGTGGCGCGGATATCGGCGGGGACGGCGCTCGCCGCCTTTAGAGCCTTCGACCCCCTCATACAGTTGCGCTTCGCTTCATTCTCCGTGTTCAGCTTATGGAAGGACTTCCACCTCCAAGAGCGCGCCCGTGCTGGGCGCAAAACAAAAAAGCCGCTCCAGTGAGCGGCTTTTTTGACGAATCTATGGTCGGGGAAAGAGGATTCGAACCTCCGGCCCCTGCGTCCCGAACGCAGTGCTCTACCAGGCTGAGCTATTCCCCGACGTCTCCGCAGAATCAATAATCTCGTTCAACTGCAAAGTCCGATAATTGTAGCAGTGACTCTTTGAAAATGGAAGGGGGGACCGCATCCAACGCCGCGGTTGCGAGCGCGGCTTCGGTCCGGGCGTAGCGACGCGCCTCGTCGAGCGCGCCGGTTTCGCGGATCGCATGGAGGACGCGTTGGAAATCGTCCCGGCCACCGCTCTCGATCGCGCTGCGCACGATCGTGGCTTGCTCGACACTGCCATGCTTCATCACGTGAATCAGCGGCAGCGTCGGCTTGCCCTCGGCCAGATCGTCGCCAAGATGTTTGCCGGTCGCCGCTTCGTCGGACGAGTAGTCGAGCACGTCGTCGATGAGCTGGAACGCGGTCCCGAGATGCATGCCGAAGGCCGCAAGCTTTTCTTCGAGTTCGGGACCGGCGCCGCCGAGAATCGCGCCGAGACGGGTCGCAGCTTCGAAGAGCTTCGCGGTCTTGTACCGGATCACGCGCAGGTAGTCCTCGATTTCGACGTCGGCGTTATGGCAATTGAGCAGTTGCAACACCTCGCCTTCGGCGATGACGTTCGTCGCGTCGGCCAGCACCCGCATCACTCGCATGTTGTCGACACCGACCATCATCTGGAACGCACGCGTGTAGAGGAAGTCGCCGACGAGAACCGACGCCGCATTGCCGAACAGCGCGTTAGCCGTCTTGTTGCCGCGGCGCAGTTCGGACTCGTCGACGACGTCGTCATGCAGCAGGGTTGCCGTGTGAATGAACTCGACCACCGCCGCAAGTTCATGATGGTGGCGTCCTTGGTAACCCAGCGCGCCCGCGGAGAACAACACCAGTGCCGGTCGCAGCCGCTTGCCGCCGCTCTGAACGATGTATTCCGCAACCTGGCGGATAAGGACGACGTCAGAGTGCAGACGCTGACGGATGACCGCATCGACCGCCTGCATGTCGGCGACTATCGGTGCGTAGAGCTGCTGGGGGGACAAGGGCGCGCTCACCGGAAAAAGGCGGATGTTAGGGGGGCGGCCGGCGCGCCGTCAAGGAAAGCGCCCCGGATAGCCGTCCGGATTTTTGGGGCACCCGGTCCGCACATGCGATCATGAATCCGGGGCTCGCACGAGATCGGGGCGATCGGTGATCACGCAGTCCACGCCCCAGCCGAAGAGTTCCCGCGCCCGGACCGGGTCGTTCACCGTATAGGCCGCCAGCCGCAAGCCTGAGCCACGCACCTCCAGGACGGCATCGTGGCTTAGATACCGCGCATCGGCGTGCAGCGCGACGGCCCCGACGCTGCTGCAGCGTTCCAGCCAGCCGGCGGGGAGTTGTTCGACGAGCAAGCCACGTTGCAGACCGGGCGCGGCCTTCGCGGCAGCGCTCAATGCCTCCACCGAGAAGGACGACAGCAGCGGCGGAACATCGGCACTCGCCCACAGAGACCACGCGGCGTTCGCAACGACCCGTCCCGTTACTTCGTCGGTGCCAGGGGAAGGCTTGATTTCGAGATTCGCCGACAGTCCCAGCGCAATGCAGCGGCGCGCCGTTTCGTCCAGCATCGGTATCCGCTCGCCGGCGAATTGCTCCCCGAACCACCGCCCCGCGTCGAGTTGTCTCAGCCGGTCGTCCGAAGTCTCCGGGACGCAGCCCCGCCCGTCGGTGGTCCGTTCGAGCGTCTCGTCATGAATCAGCACCGGCGAGCCGCTGCCGCTGAGCATCACGTCGAATTCGACCCCGCCACAACCCAGCGCAGCGGCGGCCGCAAGACCCGCCAACGTGTTTTCCGGCGCCAGCGCGCCGCCGCACCGGTGAGCGAGCACCGGGGCGAGGGGCCACCGCGCCATCGCCGTGACTCAGCGAACGCCCGGCACCAGGGCTCGCACGCGCGTAACCGCGTTGTCGAGGGCTTCCTTGGCTGGCTTGCGGTCGGCCCAGACGGCCCTGAGTTCTTCGTCGACGATGCTGAGCATGCGCGCCCGCCCGAGGACGGACGATGCGCCCGAATCGAGCGTCACCGGCTTATTGTTCAACTGCGCGACGGCAACCTTCACGTTTTCGAGGTCCGGCCCCAGCGTGTCGCTCTGAGCAGCGAAGACGCCGGACCGATTGAGCGGAAGATAACCCGACTCGCGCTGCCACGCGACCTGGTTCTCGGGCTGCAGCCAGAAGGCGATGAACCGCGCGATGGCCTTGTATTCCGCCGGCTTCTTGCCCGCCGCAACCCACAGCGCGGAGCCGTCGGCAAGGGTGTTCTGCGGCGCGCCCGAGAAATCGTCGTGATACGGCAGCGAAGCGATGCCGACTTCGAACCCGGCCTTGCGCCGGAAATCGGTCCAGCTCGCTGACGGGGCCGCGATCACCGCGCACTCGCCCGATGCGAATTTCTGCTCGGCCTCGCTTTCGCCGTCGAAAATCCGCAGGTAACGCGCACGGTGCCAGCTCGCCATCATCGCGACATGCTTGACCTGTAGCATGCCGTTGAAGGACGGCCGCTCGCCCTTGCCCTCGCGCGCGGAAACCGGCTCGTTGTGCCACGCGCTCGTATTCTCGACCATCACGCGGCCGGGCTGCGAGACGGTGTACGGACAGGTCGAGCCCGCGTCGAAGAGTCGGCCGAGCGCCTGCTGGAGATCGAACCAGGTCTTCAGCGACGTGTTCGGGTCGAGCCCGGCGCGGGCGAATTCGGCGCGGTTGATGTACAGCACCGGGGTCGACAGTCCGACCGGAAGCGCAAGCAGCTGTCCCTTCGCATCGAGCAGCGAGCGCGGCATCATTGCGGGCGCCTTCAACGCCTGCAGCGGCGCACCGCCTTCACGCATCACCGCGGACACCGCCTTGTAGCGTGGCTTACCCGTCAGAAACCGCTCCATGTCCTCGTCTTGCAGGATCAGCAGGTGCGGGACGTTTTCGTCGCTCCAGCTTCCCGCCTCGACGCTGAGCTGGTAGTCCTTGGTTTGCTCGTTGAAGCGCGCCGCGAGTTGCCGCAGGGCCTCTTCGCGCTCGCCTGCGAACCCGTGGACCAGCCGGATTTCCTTCGCGGAGTTCGCAGCCGTCGCTGTGCGCGCCGCCGTTTGCGCGTGGCTAGCCGCCGACGCGACGAGAATCCCGCTTCCGCACAGCAGCACCGCGGCCCATTTACCTATCGTTCCAGTTACCGATCGCATTCCATTTCCTTTGCAGACCGCACCAAGCGGCCCTCAGCGAGCGAAGTATAGATGCAGCGCGCGGCAAAATAAGCGCACCCGACCGGTTCTGCGGCAGCATTTTTTGCCCGCGCCAGTTGCGCCGCGGGATATAGCCGAATCGGGATGGTGATTTCGGAAGATTCCGTCAAGATTCCGCCGATCGTGACGTTAACCGGTCCAAGCCAAGCCCCTGCCGTGCCAACGCCCCCATGCCCGCCACCCGCCTGACTCCGTTGCTTCTGCTACTCCTGCTTGCCGGCTGCGACCAGTTGGGCGCTCTGCTCGAGCTGCCGGATCCGCAGAGGGAAGCCGCAACCATGGAGGCCGAAGGCAAGGCGATCGGCGGCGCCTGCAGGCATTCCGGGCGCGCGTTGGAGGATTGTTACCTGCTGAACGCGAAAGCGCAGAAAGCGGCCGTTTTCTCTGGGTGGCGGGAGATGAACGACTACATGATGCAGAACAATATGCAGACGGTGCCGTCCGGGTTGAGTCAGTCGGCGCAAACCGCGACGACAACCTCACCCTCCGCCGATGTGGCGGACGCCCGGGACACCAACGTGTCGGGTCCAGCCGTGAAAGACACGTCCTCCCGCCGATCCCGTACCGCCCCGTGAGCCCCCCCCGCGCCGAAACTTTGCCGCGAATCGGGCGAGGCTTATCATCCGCCGCGACCCAACCCCACGGTAGCCACCGCATGAGTTCCCACCGATGAGTTTCGCGCCTCCCAATCGTCTCGGCCTCGCCGCGTACGGCCTGCTGGCCCTTTGCCGCGCCGGTTTCGAAAAGGAAACCGCAGCCGAACTCGACGAGTTCGCCGCCGAACTCGGATTGATCGGCTTCGTTCGCGCCCGACCGGACACGGCCTTCGTGACGTTCGAAACGCAGGAACCGGTACCGTTCGCCGATCTCGCGGAACGCTGCGACTGGCGCAGCCTGATTTTCGCGCGCCAGTTGCTGCCTTGGTTCGCCCGGGTCGACGACTTGCCGGAACGGGACCGGGCGACACCCATCGTGACGGCGGCGCGCGCGGGAAGCCAGCGCTTTGCCGAACTGATGCTCGAGACACCGGATACCGACGCGGCGAAGCAGCAATCGGGATTCTGCCGCCGGTTCGCCGGGCCGCTGCAGCGCGAGCTCGAAAAGACCGGAGTGTTTCGCGAGCATGCGAAAGGCCTGCCCGAGCTGCATGTCCTCTTTCCCGACGCGACGACGGCGTGGCTGTGCGCAGCCCTCCCCGGCAGGGCCGCGCTGTGGCCGATGGGCATTCCGCGCCTGCGGATGCTGCGCGAAGCGGCGAGCCGCTCGACGCTGAAGCTCGCCGAAGCGATCTTCACGCTGCTGACCGAGGACGAACGGAACGCGAGCCTACGTCCCGGCTTGCGCGCGGTGGACCTCGGCGCCGCGCCGGGCGGGTGGACGTGGCAGCTCGCACACCGCGGCCTGCGCGTCACCGCGATCGACAACGGGCCCATGGCACCATCGGTGATGGCGACCGAGATGGTGGAGCACGTGCGCGCGGACGGCTTCACGTGGCGGCCGCCCCGCCCCGTCGAGTGGATGGTCTGCGACATGGTCGAGCAGCCGACGCGCATCGCGGCGCTCGTCGCCGAGTGGATCGCCACCGGGCGCTGCCGCCGAACGATCTTCAACCTCAAGCTGCCGATGAAGAAGCGTCTGGAGGCCGTCGAGCAATGTCGCGCGCTGATCACGAAACGGCTCGCGCAGCAGGGGCAGTTCGAGCTGCGCTTCAAGCATCTCTACCACGACCGGGAGGAGATTACCGGGTATCTGGCGCTGAAGAACGCGGTCGGATGACGCTGAAAGTGCTTGCGGAACCCCACATTCCTAACCGCACGCGAGTTCATTGTCAAATACGGCGCGTACGCGATGTATAATCATCGCCTTTAAAGCACCCGGCCTGCCGGTTGGCGCGAGCCCTCCCGGAACCGAAGCGTTCCGGTCATCGTTCATCCAATCGCCTCTCCAGGCGGCGCGCGTCGCGCGGCAGGCCTCCACGGAAGAAAGGCGCCTATGAGCTTCGCCGACCTCGGGTTGATTCCCGAGCTGTTACGCGCGGTAGCCGAAACCGGTTACACCACCCCCACCCCGATCCAGCAGCAGGCGATCCCCGTCGTGCTCTCCGGACGCGACGTCTTGGGCGGCGCGCAGACCGGGACCGGCAAGACCGCCGGCTTCACGCTGCCGCTGCTGCAACGCCTCGCGCGCCACGCGAGCACTTCGACGAGCCCTGCCCGTCATCCGGTGCGCGCGCTGATTCTCGCGCCGACGCGCGAGCTCGCGATGCAGGTATACGAATCGGTCAAGACTTACAGCAAGCACGTTCCGCTGCGCTCGACCTGCATCTACGGCGGCGTGGACATGAAGCCGCAGATCCAGGACCTGCGCAACGGCTGCGAAATCGTCGTCGCGACGCCGGGGCGGCTGCTCGACCACGTGCAGCAGAAGACGATCCAGCTCGGGCAGGTCGAGATGCTCGTCCTCGACGAAGCCGATCGCATGCTCGACATGGGCTTCATCCCGGACATCCGCCGCATCCTCGAGCTGCTCCCGGCGGCGCGCCAGAGCCTGCTGTTCTCGGCGACCTTCTCCGACGAGATCAAGAAGCTCGCGGACCAGATGCTGAAAGAGCCCCAGCTGATCGAAGTCGCGCGCCGCAACATGGTGTCCGAAACGATCACGCACCGGGTGCATCCAGTCTCCGCCGGACTCAAGCGCAACCTGCTCGCGCATCTGTTGCGGCACGAGCCGGACACGCAGGCGCTCGTTTTCGTCGCAACCAAACTCGCCTGCGGCCGCCTGTCGCACTTTCTCGAACGCCACGGCATCGCGGCGGATGCGATTCACGGCGACAAGGGCCAGGCGCAGCGGACCGAGACGCTCGAAGCGTTCAAATCGGGCAAACTGCGGGTGCTGGTCGCCACCGACGTCGCCGCACGCGGTCTCGATATCGACGACCTGCCGTCGGTAATCAACTTCGAATTGCCCCACACCGCCGAGGATTACGTGCACCGCATTGGTCGCACCGGCCGCGCTGGTCGGCAGGGCAACGCGGTTTCCCTCGTCTCGGCCGAGGAAAAGCATCACCTCGCGGAAATCGAGAAGCTCATCAAGCTGCAGATTCCGCAGGAAGTGGTGCCGGGCTTCGAGCCCGAGCCAGACTTTTTCGAAGCCGGCGCCCGTCGCAAGCATGCGAAGGGCAGCGGGTCAGCGCGTCCCGGCGAAATCGCGAAGGAAACGGCGCGCGAGGCGGCGCCCGCGCGGCTGGCGAGAGCCGCAGCCACAGCGCGTCCGGCCGAAAGCCGCCGGCGCGGATCCAAGTCGACGATTGCGAGCGACGGATTCGACTACAGCAAGCCGTACGAACCGGCGCACCCGGGCGGCGAAGCTCCTTCGGCCGCAGATGCGAGCACCGGTTTCCCGTCCGGCGCGCCGCGCCGCAACCCCCGACCGATCGCGGTGCTGCTCGGCGGTCTAGGCCGGAAATAGGCCTGCCGACCCCGGCTTTTCCGGGGATACGGCCGTGCGGCTTCAAGTATTCTGAGCGTGCGTTGACAAGTTTTCAGAATGCGTGGAATGTCCGTCGAGATGAACACAGGCCGTCGCCCTCCGGGCAGCGAAGACTCCGGAACACCTTTCGTCCCCGACGTCTCCGAAGGGGCGGAGACGGGGCTTTACCTCGCGCTGCTCGAGCTGTTCGACGAAGGCCTGATCATCACCGGCGATGAGCTCGTCCTCGAGGTGAATTCCGCGGCCTGCCGGCTGCTCGGCCGGGATTACCGCCAGATCGCCGGCCGCCCGCTGGCCGGGCTGTTCCCGTCCGAGCGTGAATTCCTCGAAGCGCGCGCGCGACTCTTCATCAACGGCGAAAGCCGGGGCAACCTTCGCTTCGCGTTACCGGACGGCGGTGACCGCGAGCTGAATTTCATCGCTGCTCCGCGCGTTCGTCCCGGCATCCACGCGCTGATCCTGAGCGACCGCTCGACAGGCCCGGCCGAACGGTCGGCCGAGGAGACGTCGTCCGACATGCTGTGGCCGCGCCTTGCCGCGGCGCTCGATCAACCGGTCATCGTCATCGACGACAACGGCAAAGTCGCGGCAGCCAACGCTGCCGCGCTGAAGACGCTCGATGTGGACCGCTCGGACCTGGTCGGTCAGGCGCTCGAATCCCGTGTCGGCATCGTCTGGCCGGGTCCCGGCGAAGCATCGCTCGCCCGGCTGACGAAGCCGAAAGGCGCCGGCATCGTTACCGCCCGCGTGCTCCCCGGCCCGCGACCCGATTGGCGCCTGCTGATTCTGCCGCCCTCGCCGAGCGTCGCGCCGAAACAGAAGGGAGCGAAGTCGCGACCGGCCGCGGACGCGGCGAGCGACGACTCCCTCGAACGCATGTTCGCCGACAGCCCGCTGCCGACGCTTCTGTGCCAAGGCGCGGACCTGCGGATCTTCGCGGCCAACAAGGCCGCGGCCGCGGCTTACGGTTACTCGCAAGCGGCTCTGTGTGGAATGCGGATCGCCGATCTCCGCGCCGATCCGGACGCGGGTCGCGCGGCCGTCGAGTCGGGCGTGTGGCGGCACCGTCGCAAGGATGGAAGCAGCTTCCAAGCCGAAGTGCTGACTTACCCGATCGAGTCGGCGAGCCGCCCCGGCGCGGTCGTCTTGATGCACGACCTTCCCGACATGCCGCGGCCGGCGTTCGACCACCCGATGCGGCATGCGGTCGACCTCGACCAGCTCGACGTCCATTTCCAGCCGCTCGTCGATGCCCGCGACGACAAGGTGTGTAGTGGCGAAGCGCTGTTGCGATGGAATCACCCGGAGCTCGGGCTGATTCCGTTCCAGCGTTTCGTCGGCATCGCGAGTGCGACGGGCCTTCTCGACCAGATGGGGGACTGGGTGCTGCACGCTGCATGTGCCCGCGCGACCGCGTGGCCTGACGGCGCCGACGCGACTCGCGTCACCGTCAATATCGCGATCGAACAGCTGACGCGCGGCGATCTCGCCGAGCGCGTGCGCCATGCGCTCACGACTTCCGGGCTGCCCGCGACGCGACTCGAACTCGATCTCGACGAACGGGTGCTGAACGAAGAGAACGGCAAGGTTCTCGCCACCCTGAACGCATTGCACGACCTCGGAGTGCGGCTTGCGATCGATGATTTCGGACGCGGGCTCGCGTCGATTCCGCGCCTCAAGCGTTATCCGGTGCAGGCGCTGAAGCTCGACCCCGCGCTAGTGAAGGAGGTCGGGACGCGGGAAGATAGCGAAGCGATTGTCGAAGCGATCGCCAGCATGGCCGGCGTCCTCGGGCTCGACGTCCTCGCCCGCGGCGTCGAAAGTCGGCCGCAGCAAGCCTTCCTGTCGGCGCTCGGCTGCCGCCTCCAACAGGGTCCGCTATTCGGCCGGCCCATGAAAGCGGACGAATTTCGCGATTACCTCGCGCAGCAGCGGGACCGCAAGGGCCGCTGAAAGCACGCGCAATCTCGCTCGGCCGATGTCGTCGCCCGCCCCCTTCCGGAGGCGGGCGAAAGCGTGGGTTTCCTCAGACCTCGAGGGCTTTCACGTGCGTGATGACTTGGCCGATCGCCTGTTGCGCACTGCCATACAGCATCCGGCAATTGTCCTTGTAGAACAGCGCGTTCTCGATGCCGGAGTAGCCTGCGCCCTTGCCGCGTTTGACGACGATGACGTTCTGCGCCATGTCGACGTTGAGGATCGGCATGCCGAAGATCGGGCTTGACTTGTCGGTGCGCGCGACCGGATTGACGACGTCGTTCGCGCCGATGACGAGCGCGACGTCCGCCTGCGGGAAGTCGGCGTTGATCTCCTCGAGGTCGAAGATCTTGTCGTAGGGCACGCCCGCCTCCGCGAGCAGCACGTTCATGTGGCCCGGCATCCGCCCGGCGACCGGATGGATCGCGAACACGACTTCGACCCCGCCTTCTTCGAGCAGCTGCGCCATCTCCCACACCTTGTGCTGCGCGCCCGCGACCGCCATGCCGTAGCCCGGCACGATGATGACCTTGGACGCGTAGCGCATCACGGACGCCGCATCGAGCGCCGAGAACTCCTTCATCGTGCCCTCGATCGCCTCGCCGCCGCCGGCCGCCTCGCCGGTGATCGGCGTGAAGATCACGTTCCTGATCGGCCGGTTCATCGCTTTCGCCATCAGCTGCGTGAGCAGCGTGCCGGACGCGCCGACGACGATACCGGCGACGATCAGCGCCGGGTTGCCGAGCACGTAGCCTTCGAAGCCGACCGCGAGACCGGTGAAGGCGTTCAGCAGCGAGATCACGACCGGCATGTCGGCGCCGCCGATGGGGCTCGTCAGGATCACGCCGAGCGCGAGCGCGAGCACGAAGAACAGGATGACGAGCGCCGACGGCGGCGTCTCGCTGACGATGATTGCGAGGCCGAGCAGCACGGTCAGCACCGCAAGCACGATGTTCACGACGTTCTGCTGCGGCAGCCGCCACGCCTTCGTCATGATGCCCTGCAGCTTCGCGAACGCGATGCACGAACCCGAGAACGCGACCGAGCCGATCAGCGCGCCGAGCACCGCGAGTGTGGCGACGCCGGGGCTGTGCATGCCGCCGCGCGCGAACTCGAGCGCCGCGATCGCCGCCGCCGCGCCGCCGCCCATGCCGTTGTAAATCGCGACCATCTGCGGCATGTCGGTCATCTTGACGGCCCTGCCGGACCACCACGCCACACCCCCGCCGAGCACGATCGCGGTGATCATCAGCCCGAAGTTCTGCATGCCGGGCGTGTAGAACGTCACGAGGGTCGCCGCGATCATCGCGTAACCCGCCCAGACGATGCCCTTGCGCGCCGTGACCGGCGAGCTCATCGCCTTCAGGCCGAGGATGAAGACCACCGCGACGCCGAAGTACGCCAACTGGATCAGCGTGTTCATTGCGCACCTCCGGCCTTGCGATCGGACTTGAACATCGCGAGCATGCGTTCGGTGACGACGTAGCCGCCGGCCGCGTTCGCCGCGCCGAGGAACACCGCGACGAAGCCGATCGCGAGCTGCACCGGATCCTCTGGATCCGCATGACCGAGCACGACCATCGCGCCGACGAGCACGACGCCGTGGACGAAGTTGGACCCCGACATCAGCGGGGTGTGAAGAATCACCGGCACGCGCGAGATCACCTCGTAACCGGTGAACGCGGCCAGCATGAAAACGTAAAGCGCCGTTATGCCATCCATGATTGCGTGCTCCGATTAAAGTCCGAGTACCTGCTTGACGCCCGCGTGCCTGACTTCGCCCTGGTGGGTGAGGCAGGCGCCCGCGAGCACTTCGTCTTCCCAGTCGAGCGCGAGCGCGCCGTCCTTGATGAACGGGGACAGGAAGTTGAACAGGTTCTTCGCGATCATTTCGGACGCGTGGACGGGCATGCGGCTCGGGATGTGGGTCGGGCCGATGACGAGCACGTCGTTGAT